>JBNMGX010000064.1:0-9053 GCA_050872465.1 Hallerella sp. | reverse complement strand
ATCCGGCATCCCATTACACGATGGGCGGTCTCTGGGTCGATTACAACCTGATGAGTACGATTCCGGGCTGCTTTGTGCTCGGTGAGGCGAACTTCTCCGACCACGGCGCGAACCGTCTCGGGGCTTCGGCTCTGATGCAGGGACTTTCCGACGGCTATTTCGTCATTCCTTACACCATCGGTGGGTACTTTGCGGGCACGAAGCTCGAAAAGGTCAGCGCCTCCGATCCGGCGTTCAAGGAAGCGGAATCGCAGATCATGGAACGCCTGAACAAGATTCTGAACATCCACGGCAAGAAGAACGTTTCCGAAATTCATCGCGAACTCGGCCATGTGATGTGGGAATATGTCGGCATGGGCCGCAACAAGGAAGGTCTCGAAACCGCCCTCAAGCGCATCCCGGAAATCCGTGCGGAATTCTGGGAAAACGCAAATGTTCTCGGTGCAGAAGGCGACTTCAACCAGAACCTCGAAAATGCGAACCATGTCGCAGACTTCCTGGAATTTGCGGAACTTCTCGCCCGCGACGCCTTGCATCGCGAAGAATCCTGCGGTGGACACTTCCGCGAGGAGCACCAGACCGCCGAAGGCGAAGCGCTTCGCGATGACGAACACTTCTGCTATGTCGGCGCCTGGGAATACAAGGGCGAAGGACAGGTCCCGGAACTTTCCAAGGAACCTCTCACATTTGAAAATGTTCACCTCGTGACGCGGAGCTACAAATAATGAGCGACAATATGCATTTGACTCTCAAGATTTGGCGTCAGAAGGACGCCAAGACCAAAGGCCAGTTCGAAACGATTCATATCGATGACATTTCCCCGGATATGTCTTTCTTGGAAATGCTCGACATCGTAAACGATCGCGAAATGAAGCAGGGAAAGGAAGGCTTTGCCTTTGACCACGACTGCCGCGAAGGAATTTGCGGAATGTGCTCCCTGGTCATCAACGGAATGCCGCACGGTCCCGACCATGCGGTGACCACTTGCCAGCTCCACATGCGCAAGTTTAAGGATGGCGATACGATTGTCATCGAGCCGTGGCGCGCTTCCGCATTCCCGGTCATCAAGGATTGCGTCGTGAACCGCAGCGCATTCGATCGCATTATCCAGGCGGGCGGATTTGTGAGCGTGAACACGGGCGCAGCTCCGGAAGCGGCTTCTATTCCCGTTCCGAAGGACCAGGCGGACAGGGCTTTTGACGCGGCTGCCTGTATCGGTTGCGGCGCTTGCGTTGCCGCTTGCAAGAACTCTTCCGCGATGCTCTTTGTCTCGGCGAAGGTCAGTCACCTCTCCTACTTGCCGCAGGGCAAGGTCGAAGCGAAGAAGCGCGTCCTTGCGATGGTCGCCCAGATGGACAAGGAAGGTTTCGGCAACTGCACGAACCTTTACGAATGCCAGGCGGCTTGCCCGAAGGGTATCACCGTGGATTACATCGCCAAGATGAACCGCGAATACCTCGGCGCGACCGTTTCCTACGCCGAAAAGGTTTACGGCAAGGACATGTAGTCGAAACCTTTACGGACGAAAGAAAAGCTCTCGGATTTTTCCGGGAGTTTTTTTGTTGCGGACATGTGGCTTTCATTAAAAAACGTCTGCCGAAAAGACAGACGTTTGGTTTGCGTGAAATGCGGGTTTCTTTACAGGCTGTCGATGATTCGGTTGAATTTTTCGACAGGACGCATCCACTTCTTGAGAAGTTCGGGCTGCATCGCATAGTAGCCTCCGACATCGGCGGGAACTCCCTGGGCCTTGGCCAGAGCCTGGACAATGTCCTGCTCGTTTTCCCCGAGAGCTTTTGCTACTGGAGCGAAGTGCGCAGCGATTTCCGGATCTTCCTTTTGCGCGGCGAGTTCTTCCGCCCAGTAAAGCGCTAAGTAGAAGTGGGAACCGCGGTTGTCCAGTCCGCCGAGTTTTCGTTCCGGCGTGCGGTTGTTGTCGAGAATCCTTTCGTTCGCCTTGTCGAGGGCTTCGGCGAGAACCTTTGCCTTTTTGTTGCCCGCCGGGTTTTCCTTTGTCGGGAGCGCAGCCTGTTCGAGCGAGGCGGCGAGCGCAAAATATTCTCCGAGGGAATCCCATCGTAGATAGTTTTCCGAAAGGAACTGCTGGACCTGTTTGGGGGCGCTTCCGCCCGCTCCCGTTTCAAAGAGGCCGCCGCCAGCCATGAGAGGCACGATGGAGAGCATCTTTGCGGATGTTCCGACTTCGAGAATCGGGAACAGGTCGGTGAGATAGTCGCGCATGACATTTCCTGTCACGGCGATTGTATCGAGTCCTTTTTTCGCACGGGTAAGGGTTTCCTGGATGGCGTCCGTCGGAGACTTGATCTGGATTTCCAATCCCGTCAAGTCGTATTCCGAAAGGTAGGCGGAAACCTTTTTCTGGATTTCGCGGTCGTGGGCGCGGTTCGGGTCGAGCCAGAAGATGGCGGGCATTCCCGAAAGCTTTGCGCGGGTAACGGCGAGCTTTACCCAGTCGCGGATCGGAGCGTCTTTCGCCTGGCACATACGGAAAATGTCCCCGGCTTCGACTTCTTCGGAGAGGAGAACTTCGCCGTGGGAATCGACAGCACGGATAACCCCCTTTCCTTCTGCGATAAAAGTCTTGTCGTGGCTGCCGTATTCTTCGGCGCCTTGTGCCATCAGGCCTACGTTCGGGACGGTTCCCATCGTGCGCGGATCGAACGCCCCGTTCCGCTTGAGAAACTCGATTGTCGTCTTGTAGATTCCCGCGTAGCATCTGTCGGGGATTACCGCCTTGACGTCTTCGAGCTTTCCGTCCTTGTTCCACATGCAGCCCGAGTTGCGGATCATGGCGGGCATCGAAGCGTCGATGATGATGTCGCTTGGAACATGGAGGTTTGTGATGCCTTTTGTCGAATCGACCATCGCAAGGTCCGGGCCTTTGGCGAGACAATCATCAATCGCTTTCTTGATTTCCGCTTCCTTCGGAATTCCGGCGATGCGCTTGTAGAGATCGCCAAGTCCGTTGTTCGGGTCAATTCCGAGTTCGCGGAAAAGCTCCGCATATTTTTCAAAGACGTCTTTCAGGAACACGCGGACGACAGCGCCGAACATCACCGGGTCCGAGACTTTCATCATCGTCGCCTTGAGATGCACGGAAAAGAGAACTCCCTTTTTCTTTGCGTCTTCCATCTGTTCCGCGATAAACTTTTCGAGGTCCTTGATGTGCATAACGGTCGCATCGAGAACTTCGCCGGCGAGGAGCGGCATCGCTTTGCGGAGAAGAGAAACGTGGCCCGATTCCGAGACGAATTCGATTTGGAATGTATCGGCTTTTGGCATCGTGATGGACTTTTCGTTACCGTAGAAGTCGCCTTCGGTCATGCTCGAAACATGCGTCTTGACAGAGGCGTTCCATATTCCGTTGGAATGGGGATGTTTCCTTGCGTAATTCTTGACCGCATTCGGGGCGCGCCTGTCGGAATTTCCCTGGCGGAGCACCGGGTTTACCGCGGAACCTTTGACCTTGTCGTACCTGGCGCGGATATCCTTTTCTTCGGCGGTTGCCGGGGCGTCCGGAGAATCGGGCAGGGCGTAGCCGTTTTTCTGGAGTTCGGCGATGGCCGCTTTGAGCTGCGGGACGGATGCGGAAATGTTCGGCAGCTTGATGATGTTCGCTGTCGGGTCTTGCGTGAGCGCGCCCAGGAAGGCGAGATCGTCCGAGACGGGCTTTCCAAAAAACTGGGAGCCTTGGGGAAGCCTGTCGGCAAAAGCGGCGAGAATCCGGGCGGCGAGCGAGATGTTCTTGGTTTCGACGTCGAGGTCTGCGGACTTGGCAAAAGCCTGGACGATCGGTAAGAGGGATTGGGTCGCGAGGAATGGCGACTCGTCGGTCAGGGTATAGTAAATTTTCTGGTTCATACATTCGTAAAATAGAAAAAAGACTTGTAACCGGTATTCATTTTAATTTTTGCGTTTCCATTTCAGAAGCCGTGCAGAATGGTAATGACGAAAATGTAAACATTGCCAATTTTTTTTGCACAAAATAAGCCCGCACGGGGCGAGCTTACTTTGTATGAAATCAGAGGAACCGTTATTTGCGAATCAGGCTCAAATCGCGGACGGCTCCCTTGTCGGCGCTCGACGCCATTGCGGCATAAGCCTGGAGAGCCTTGGAAACGACGCGGTTCCTGTGTTCCGGTTTCCATGCCTTGTCGCCTTTCGCTTCCATTTTCTTTCTGCGGTCGGAGAGTTCGGCATCGGTAAGGCCGACGTTGATCGTGCGGTTCGGAATGTCTATCTCGATGATGTCGCCGGTGCGGACAAGTCCGATGTTTCCCTTGTTTGCGGCTTCCGGGCTTGCGTGGCCGATGGAAAGGCCGCTTGTCCCGCCGGAGAAACGCCCGTCGGTGAGGAGCGCGCAGAGCTTTCCGAGATGGCGGCTTTTGAGGTAGCTCGTCGGGTAGAGCATCTCCTGCATTCCGGGACCGCCCTTGGGACCTTCATAGCGGATGACGACGACGTCTCCCGCCTTGACCTTGTTACCGAGGATTCCTTCGACGGCTTCTTCCTGGCTTTCGAAGACGATGGCGGGACCGGTGAACTTGAGGATGGATTCATCGACGCCTGCGGTCTTGACGATGCAACCGTCGATGGCGAGGTTTCCATAGAGAACGGCAAGGCCTCCATCCTTGGAGTAGGCGTGGGCCGCGTCGCGGATGGCTCCGTTTGCGCGGTCGAGGTCGAGTGAATCGTAATGAAAGTCCTGGGAGAATGCGGTGATGTTGAATTTTTTGCCCGGACCTGCCAAATAGCGGTTCTTGACTTCTTCCGTTGGGTTCTTCGTCACGTCGTTTGAATCGATAGCCTCGCCGATGGTCTTGGCGTGGACCGTGTGACATCCGCGGTGGATGAGGCCCATCCGGTCGAGTTCCGCGAGAATGCCGATGATGCCGCCTGCGCGGTTCACGTTTTCGACGTGGATGTTGTGGACGGTCGGAGCGACCTTGCAGATGCACGGCGTGTTGCGGGAGAGCCTGTCGATGTCTTTCATGGTGAAATCAACGCCGGCTTCCTGGGCGACGGCGAGCAGGTGCAGCACCGTGTTCGAACTTCCTCCCATGGCGATATCGAGGCGCATGGCGTTTTCAAAGGCTTCCTTCGTCGCAATGGAACGCGGCAGGACGCTTTCGTCGTCTTCGTCGTAGTAGCGGTGGCAAAGTTCCACGATGCGCTTTCCCGCTTCGATGAAAAGCTTTTTCCGTTCGGCGTTTGTCGCAACGATCGTGCCGTTTCCGGGGAGCGAAAGCCCGATGGCTTCGGTGAGAGAGTTCATCGAGTTTGCCGTGAACATGCCGGAGCAGCTTCCGCAGGTGGGGCAGGCGTTCGCTTCGATGTCGGCGACGTCCTTGTCGCTAATCGTGTTGTCCGCGGAATCGATCATCGCGTCGATCAGGTCGAGGGCCCGGTCGGAACCGTCCTTCTGCTTGACATGTCCCGCTTCCATCGGTCCGCCGGAAACGAAAATCGCCGGGATGTTCAACCGCATGGATGCCATGAGCATTCCCGGGGTTACCTTATCGCAGTTGCTGATGCAGACTAGCGCGTCTGCCCGGTGCGCGTTCGCCATGTATTCGACGCAGTCCGCGATGAGATCTCGTGAAGGGAGGCTGTAGAGCATTCCGTCGTGACCCATAGCGATTCCGTCATCGACCGCAATCGTGTTCATTTCTTTCGGGATGCCGCCTGCTTTCCGGATTTCCTCGGCGACGATTTTTCCAACTTCGCGAAGATGTACGTGTCCCGGGACGAATTCCGTGAAGCTGTTCACGATGGCGATGACCGGTTTGCCGAAATCTTCGGGCTTTGTGCCCGTTGCAATCCAGAGCGCGCGTGCGCCTGCCATTTCGCGGCCTTCGATGGTCTTTTTGGAACGAAGATCTCTCATAAATCTACCTCGTAAAAATGCGGTGAAATAATAGAAAATCGGAGCATGGGAAACGGAACGCTTTGATGCTTCGGACTAAAATTCTTAAATTGCCGTCTATGGCAGAAGAAGAACTAGCGGAACTCCCGAAAGTCGAATCGAACGAAGATCTTGCGCGAATCGTGCAGGCTTTAGTCTTTGCGTCGCCCGATGTCGTGACGCTCCGAAAGCTGAAGGAAATCATCGGCGACTTTTTAGACGCGAAAACCGTTTCCGAGGCGCTCCGCCTAGCGAACGACAACCTGAATAAAATCGACGCTCCGTTTGAAATTGTAGAGCAGGCCGGCGGTTACCGCTTTCGGACGCGTGCCAAGTATTATCCGTGGGTGAGGAAGCTGTTCCCGGATGCGAATGCGCGGCGGCTTTCCCAGGCGGCTCTCGAAACGCTTGCGATTGTCGCCTACCAGCAACCGATTACCCGTGCGGCACTCGAACAGGTGCGCGGTGTTTCCTGCGACGGTCCGCTGAAGAGCCTTCTCGAAAAGAAACTGATCGCTCTCGGCGCCCGGGCGGAAACGGTGGGAAACCCTTACACCTATGTGACGACGGATGACTTTCTCAAGTATTTCGGCATCAACCGGATTCCCGAGGACTTGCCGCGTCTCCGCGAATTCCAGGAGCTTTTGAACGCGAACGAAATCGTTCCGAATTATGCGCAGAACGAAAAACCGGGAACATCGAATCCGCCGGAATCCGATCCTTCCCAGATTGAACTTTCGATGGGGACGCCATGAGCTGCACGCCGTTGATGAAGCAGTATTACGAAATCAAGGCGCAGAATCCCGACTGCATCCTGTTCTTTCGGATGGGGGATTTTTTCGAGCTGTTTGAAAAGGACGCTGAAATTGCGTCGAAGATTCTGGGTCTGACGCTCACCAGCCGGAACAACGGGGCTTCGGGAAACACGCCGCTTTGCGGCTTTCCGCACCATGCGTCCGAGCGTTACTTCCCGAAGATGGTCGCTGCCGGTTACAAGGTCGCCGTCTGCGAACAGGTCGAGGATCCAAAGCTCGCGAAGGGAATCGTCAAGCGGGCGATTGTCGAAGTCATCAGTGCGGGAACCTCGATGAACGAGGGTATTCTCGACGCGAAGGTGGCGAACTATCTCTGCGCGGTTCTTCCCGGGAAAAGTTCGATAGCATTTGCCTTTGCCGACGTGACGACCGGATATCTTGCCGTTTCGGAGTCGCCCTTGCCGAATTTCGAAAGCGAGCTTGCTCGCCGGATGCCGAAGGAAATTCTCCTGCCTACCGGAATGGAACTTCCGAAATCCGTCGAGGATTTTGTCCGCGGGGAATCCGTCCTGGTGACGCGCGTCGAGGAATCCCATTACGACCTGAAAAATGCGTCCGACGTTCTTCTCGGGCACTTTAACGCGGCGAGCCTTGAATCGCTCGGGCTTGACGGGATGCCGGAAAAGGCCCGGGTTGCGGGCGCGATACTCTGGTATCTGATCGACCAGAAAAAGTCCGAGCTTTCGCATATCACGCATCTGGAACTTTTGGATCTGGGCGATTACATGGTGCTCGATCCGGCGACGCTCCGAAACCTGGAACTTGTGCGCCCGCTGAATGCGGACGACGTGCAGAGTACGCTGATGTTCGTTCTGGATTATACGGTGACGGCGATGGGCGGGCGGCGTTTGCGGGAATGGATTTCGCATCCGCTCGTTTCTGTCGGACGGATTGCGGAACGCTCGGACGCGGTCGCGGAACTGGTTTCGAACCCGATTGCCCTTGACGAACTGAAAACGGCCCTCCGCGAAATTCTCGACATGGAACGACTGATGGGGCGCGTGGGAAGCGGGCGTGCGAATGCGCGCGATCTTTATGGCTTGGGACGCTCCCTGTCGAAGGCGGTGAAGGTTGCCGAAGCGCTTTCCTCGCTGAAGTCGCCCGTGTTCAGGTCGCTTGCGGAAACGCTCCTGTCCGCGGAAGGAAAGGGCGAACAGATTCTCCGGATGCTCAACGACGACTTGCCGATGACTGTCCGCGAGGGCGGCATGATCCGGGAAGGCGCAGACCCGGAACTCGACCGGATGAACGCGGAGATAAAGGATCGGCGGGAATGGATCGCTTCGCTAGAGACCCGCGAACGGGAACGTCTCGGCATCAATTCCCTGAAAGTCGGCTACAATCGCGTTTTCGGGTATTATATCGAAGTTTCCAAGATTCACACGGACAAGATTCCGCCGGAATATATCCGCAAGCAGACGACGGTGAATGCGGAGCGTTACATCACGCCCGAGATGAAGGAATGCGAGACGATCATCTCCAGCGCGGAGAGCCGCATCCACGATTTTGAATATCGCATCTTTACGCGGCTTCGCGAATCGGTAAACGCTTCCCGGACAGAACTTCAGCAGATAGCTTCTGCCGTTGCGGAAACGGATGTCTTTTTCAGCCTTTCTACGGCTGCTCGCAAGCGCGGCTATTCCCGCGCCGAGGTCTTTGACGGGACGGGAATCGAAATCCGCGGAGGCTTCCACCCGGTCATCGTTGCGGCGAATCCGGACATTCCCTTTGTGCCGAACGACGTTTCGCTCTCGCCGGAAGCGGACCGCATGATGCTCATTACAGGCCCGAACATGGCGGGTAAATCGACCTATCTCCGGCAGACGGGGCTGATTGTCCTGATGGCGCAAATCGGGTCGTTTGTGCCTGCGGAGTCGGCGAGAATCGGCGTTGTCGATCGGATTTTTACACGGGTCGGTGCGAGCGACCGTCTTTCGCGTGGGCTTTCCACGTTCATGGTCGAGATGATCGAAACGGCGAACATCCTCCGGAACGCTACCGAGAGAAGCCTTGTCCTGCTCGACGAAATCGGACGGGGAACCAGCACGTTCGACGGGCTTTCCATCGCCTGGGCCATTTTCGAGACGCTGCACGACAATCCGAAGCGCGCAGCGATTACTTTGTTTGCCACGCATTACCACGAAATGACGACGCTTGCGGATTCGCTCGCCCATGCGGGAAACTACCAGGTTGCTGTAAAGGAAGACGGTGATAAGCTCATCTTCTTGCACAAGATTTTGCCGGGAGCCTGCGATTCGAGCTATGGAATCCATGTGGCGGAAATGGCAGGGCTTCCCGCGGAAGTCGTCCGT
>JBNMGX010000063.1:0-9246 GCA_050872465.1 Hallerella sp. | reverse complement strand
CAGAGTTCCTCGTCGAGCTTCTGGAGAGCCTCGGCTTCGGTGGCGACGCCTTCCACAAAGGCTCCGGTCAAAAGTCCCGACACCACCTCGACGGCGCAATTTCTGCGGTTTTCATCGCCTTCCCAGAGAAGGATCCGGCGAGAGCTGTAATCGCGCGGTTTCATCGCGCTTTCGATATTGTCCTCGTTCGTAAATTCGGGGATTTCCTGATCCAGGAGATCGTCAAAATTCTGATTGTCCGGCATAAAACTCCTTTTTGGTGAATTTAACAAAAAATACCTTCGATGTCCGCATTCGAAAGGTTCGTGAGCGCATCCAGGAATTCCACCTGCATGCTTCCCGTTCCCCGAGCGGTCTTCCCTGCGATTTCGCCAGCAATTCCCATCGTCGCCATTCCGCAGGCGGCAGCGAGAAAAGCATCGTCCACGACGGCGGCAAAGGCTCCGAGAATCGCCGTCGCCGTGCATCCCATGCCCGTGACACGACCCATCAAGGGATGCCCGTAGGGAATGCGTTCCACGCGTTCCCCGTCGCACACGACATCGACGGCTCCGCTTACGACCACGACCGCCCCGGTTTCCTTCGAAAGTTCCGTCGCATAGGAAAGCGCCTCGTCCGAAGACGCCGTGCTATCGACCCCCTTGGTCCTAACGCCAGCCTTGGCCAGGGCCATGATCTCGGAAGCGTTTCCCCGAATAATCGACGGTTTCAGTTCCGCGAGGATCTTCAAGCAGACCTGGAGCCTGTAAGGCGTAGCCCCGGCACCGACCGGATCGAAAACTATCGGGATGTTTTTCGCCATCGCGGTTTTCCCGGCGACGAGCATCGAATCCACCCAGGACTTTTCGAGCGTCCCGATGTTCAAGACAAGCGAGGAAGCGATGCTTGCCATGTCGGCGACTTCATCGATGGAATGCGCCATCACGGGCGACGCTCCGACGGCGAGAAGCGCGTTTGCCGTATTGTTCATCACGACAAAGCTCGTGATATTGTGGACCAGCGGCGACGCGGAACGGACATCCGCGAGAGCCTTTTTCAGAGTATCCTTGGAAAACATAAGAAATCCTTGAGTTTACAAAAAAACACCCCAGACAGAATTCCGGGGTGAATGTTTCTACAGGAGAAAACGGTTAGGTGTGGGCATCGACCCATTCGGCGTTCTTCCGGCAAGCCTCGACGGACTTTGCGAAAGCGGCCTTTTCCTCGTCGTTCATCTTGACTTCGAGAATCTTTTCGACACCGTTTGCACCGACAACGACGGGCACGCCGCAATAGAGGCCCTTTACGCCGTATTCGCCATCGAGCTTCGCCGCGCAGGAAAACACGCTCTTCTTGTCGAGGAGGTAAGCTTCCGCCATGTGGATAGCGGATGTCGCCGGGCTGTAGAATGCGGAACCGCGTCCGAGCAGATTCACGATTTCGCCACCGGCACCGGCAGTGCGCTTCGCGAGTTCGGCAAACTTTTCCTTGCTCATCAGCTGCGGCAGAGGAATGCCGCCGACCGAGACGCATTCGTAAATGGAAACCATCGTATCACCGTGGCCGCCCATGACCAGCGCCTTGACGTCTTCGACGGAAACGCCGAGTTCGTCAGCGACAAAGCAGGCGAGACGCGCGGAGTCGAGAACGCCGGCCATACCGATGACGCGGTTCGCCGGGAATCCGGTCTGCTTCTGCATGTTGTAAACCATCGCGTCGAGCGGGTTCGTGATGACGATGACAAAAGCGTTCGGAGCGTTCGTCTTGATAGCTTCGGCAACCGTCTTGATGACACCGCAGTTCTTGTCCAGAAGATCGTCGCGGCTCATGCCCGGCATCCGCGGGAAACCGGCTGTGACGATGACGACATCCGCGCCCTTCAAGTCAGCGTAATCCGTAGAACCGGCGAGATTCACGGAAGAATTGATGACGGAACGGCCTTCCATGATGTCCAGAGCCTTGCCCTTCGGCATGCCCTGCGTCTGCGGAATGTCGATAAGGACGACATCGCCGAGCTGCTTCTGGGCGAGAACCAAAGCCATCGTTCCGCCGATTTGACCTGCGCCGACAAGCGCGATTTTCTTTCTAGCCATAAATGAACCTTCCTTCTTAGGACACAAAGGTTGACCATAAGATAGAAAATTTCAGAAGAAAAAGCGCCCTGTCCAAACATCGACCCGACGAACACGGGCCGCCTAGCGGAATTCGGGCGCAATCGTGCAGATAAGGACAAAGCCGGAAAGCCCGTGAAAGCCTATCTGCAGCCGGAAGAAATACATGTCCGGCTTGCGGACCCGCACCCCGAATCCCCAGGAGTTCAGGAGTTTTTCGCTGTCAAACGTATGCCACGTTCTCCCGTACATCACATATTCGTCAAAGATCACCCCATCGACCAGCCTGTCGATAGGCCAGCGGTATTCAAGCGAAATTCCCTTCATCGCGTAGTCGGTATAGACCCGGCTGTAGCCGCGAAGCGGATAACGCGTACTCGCCGTCGAAAAGGCCGTAAAAGGGGCGCCGCCCTCTTCCATTTCCCACATCTGCCGCAAACGGAACTGCACGGCAAGCACCCTACGGTTGAGAAGGGTGTTCCGGATGTTTTCGGGACGCCAGAGCCGGAGCGTCTCTTCCCAGGAAAAATCCGTGTAGAATTTTCGCGACATGCGCGCCTCCTTCGCAGAAAGCCCATACTTAGACGAATCCTTCCCCAGATAGAAATAATGCTGGGCGACAAAGTCCAGTGCCTGGTAGTCGTGGGAAAATTCGTTGGACCGGAGCGAAGTATTTTTACCGTCGTAATCCCCCACATGCGTATAGTTCCACGAAACGGAAAGCCGGGAACCTCTCGTCGGGACATAGGGAGCGTCGAGATTGTCGTAAGCCAGGGCGAGCTTTACCGGGAACTGGTAATACTTTTGGTAGAGACCGCGGTCATACGGGTTAAAAAGCGGATGCCGCGAGAGAACCGTATCCCCCACATCCGGGATGTCGAAGCGTTTCCGCTCCACGCCGAAAGTCGCCTGGAAGTCCATGTCGGGAATCACCGGAAGCGGCCTTCCCATCCGAAATTCCGCAGAATAGGAGGAATCGGTATAGGCGAACTCCTCGTCGGAATCCGCAAGCGTGAGGGAGCGCGGCACGGACATACCCGCGTCACGGTCCATTTCGAAGTCAAAGCGTCCCCCGAGGAGAAATTCCGTTCCGAAGACGTTTCGCTTCGTATAGCGCGCGGTAAAGTCCAAGTCGCTGTTTGCGAAAAGCCCCGCAGTGAACACGAAATAGTCCTTTTCAAGAATCATGTTCCGGTGGCGGTAGGCAAATCCCACCATCGTCGTCGCCCCGGGCCGCAGGTTGAACGTCGGGTAGATAAAGATGTTCCTGTCCTTTCCGAACGTAATCGCATCGACTCCCGTCTCGATGACATTGTTCTTGACCGCATAGTGAATCGGTGCGGAGAAAGGAAAGACGAGAACATTCAAGGCCGGCTGGATGACATGGGAAAACGGCCAAGCCAGATATTCCGCAAGGGTCATTCCCGGTTTTTCGGAAACGGCGGAATCCGCAGGCAGAGACGAATCTTTCGCGTAAAGCGAAAAAGCCGCGAGAAGCAAGATTCCAAGTATCCGAGACATTTTGCAGACAATTTAACAAATCGCGCCAAAATAAAATTTTCGGGAAAATCCCCGCCTTGGATTTTTTAGATTATCGTCCGATGTTTTCCCTTCTCCAGAGAATCCTGCGCAGCGCAATCCGGCATCCGAAAGCGGTCCTTTTCCTTTCGCTTATCCTGACCGTCCTTTCCGTCTATCCGGTGACGCATCTCAAGTGGGAACTTCACACCATCGACATGCTCCCGGATTCGTCCGAGGTCAAGCGGACAAGCGCAATCGTCGAGAAGAACTTCGGCGGATTCGGGTCGCTCGTAGTCGTCATCACCTCGGAAGACAGCGCAAGAAACGACCGCCTTGTGAGCGGGCTTGCGAAAGCCCTCGAAGGAAGCCGCTTTGTAAACTTTGTCGATTACAAGTCCGACGCCGAGTTTTTCGAAAAGAACAAGCTTCTCTACATCCACACGTCCGATCTCCGTCGTATCCGCAACCGACTTTCCGACCTGCGCTCGCGCTACACGTTCGAAGCAAGTCCGTTCTACGTCGATCTTCTTTCGAACGATTCCCTCCTGAAGCTCACCCGCGATTCCCTCGCCCGGGAAATTTCCGACTCGCTCTCCATCGCGGAACTCGAACGGAAATACCTCTCGCCGCTAAGGAACATGTATTCCAACGAAAGCGGGACGATTCGGGCGATCAACATCTTTCCGAAGAAAAAGGTTTCCGACCTCGACGCTTCGCGCAAGCTCATCCATGTCGTAAACGGCGCATTCGAAAGCCTCCCGGAAAGCGACCAGGCGAAAATGTTCATGACGGGCAAGGTCTTCCAGACGGCAAGCGAGGGAAAGCTCGTGCTATCCGAAGCCCGCTCCACGGGAATCATCCTAGCGATAGTTCTCGCCCTCTTCCTGCTTTTCCGGTTCGCGAAGCGCCCCGCGCTCTTTCTGCTTTCCGTCATCCCGATGGCGCTGGTCCTCACATGGACAATGGCCGCAGCCTATCTTCTCTACGGGCGCATCAATCTGTATTCCCTGATCCTCGCCATCATTCTTCCCGGAATTTCCTCCCGGGAAATCGTCCACCTGATGACGCGATACGCCGACGAACAGCGAAAAGGCCTTGGCTACGAACTGAGCCTCGAAAGCGCGCTTCTCGGTGTCGGACCGACCATCGCCATGTCCGCATTTTCCATCGCCGGCGCCTTTCTCGGACTTCTGTTCGTGCCGCTTTCCGGAATCCAGGAGTTAGGCGTTCTCGGGGGAATCGGTTCCATCCTCAACTGGGCGGTCTCGGGGCTAGTGTTTCCTGCGCTTATCGAAGTCACCGGGCATTACCGCACGTTCCTCGTCTTCGAAAAGATCAAGGCGCGGATGGAGGATTTCAAGGAGCGGCCTTTCTCCGGTTTCAAAAAATATGTGGTCCCGGTCGTTCTCCTGTCGCTGATCCTTCCGGTCCGAGGCGTCTATCCCGAATTCGATTATGATTTTTCGCATACCGAGTACAATTCGAAAACCGTTGAGGCGGACGATCTTTTAAGCCACACGAACTTCATCAAATACGATCCGGTCGTCGTCGTTTTGCCCAGCGCGGAAAAGGTTCGGACATTCTACAACCGGATGAACCGGGAGATCGAGGCGAATCCCGACACGAAAATCCGGGCGGTCGCCATCTACCAGAACCTGCTCCCGTCAAACCAGCAGGAAAAAATCTCGCTCATCAAGGAAATCCGGGGAGAACTCGACCCGGAAATCCTGAAAAAGCTGAGCCCGGCGGATTCGGACAAAATCGAAAAAATCGTCCGCGAATGGAACGATGTCCCCGTCCTCTACAAGGATCTTCCCGAAAACCTGAGACGCATCTTTGGAGAAAACGGGGAGGGCTTCGGAGAGTTCGCCTTTCTCCTCCCGAACTTCAACCCGGACGACGGTCTCGCCTGCCGAAAGCTCGCCGAGGAACTGGAATCCGTCAAATACCCGAAGACCGGAGCGGCGCTTGTCCGCGCGGAACTGCTGAACCGGACGCTTCCCCACTTCCACAAGGCGATTCTCTTCGCCGTCGCAAGCGTCTTTTTCCTCACCTTCCTCTTTTACCGGAAGATTTCCTTTTCGCTCTTCACGCTGGTCTCGCCGATCGTCGCGTTTTTCTGGCTGCTATCCCTCCTCAGGCTTCTAGGAATCGAACTTTCGTCCTACAGCTCGCTCGCCTTTCCCATCCTCATCGGCATGAGCATCGAGGGTTCCGTGCAGCTCTGGTCCGCCTACTACGAGCGTTCCACCGGGAGCATCTACTACATCCTGAAAACGACCGGCCTGACCTGCCTTTTCTCGGAGATTCTCACCGTGACAGTCCTCTTCGGGCTATTCCTCTCCTCCCATCCCGGAGTGCGGGAAATCGGTCTGGTTTCTGTCCTGGGAATCCTCTGTATTACGCTTTCCCACCTGTTCGTGTTTCCGCTCCTCGCCGGATGGCTCGACATCCGCCGAATAAAAAGGAGAAAAAGAAAATGAAAGATCTGTCCAAGCGCGTCCAGAATATCGCTCCGTCGCTTACCGTCGAAATCGATACGCTCGCCAAGAAGCTCAAGGCCGAGGGCAAGGATATCGTATCGCTCGGCGCGGGCGAACCCGACTTCGACACCCCGGAAGAAATCCGCGAAGCGGGAAAGGCCTCGATCGACGAAGGCAAGACGCGCTACACCTCGCCGCAAGGCATCCTCGAAGTCCGCGAAGCGGTCGTCAACAAACTTTTCAACCAGAACGGTCTCCGCTATTCCCCGGAGCAAATCATCATGACCAGCGGGGCGAAACACGCCGTCTTCAATTCGCTGCTAGCGCTCATCAATCCGGGCGACGAAGTGATCATCCCCGAACCTTACTGGGTGACGTATCCCGAACTGGTGAAGCTTCTCGGCGGAATCCCCGTCTTTGTCCACACCGATGCGGCAAAGCGTTTCCAGATGTCCGGCGAGGAACTCGAAAAAAAGATTACGCAGAGGACGAAAGCCGTCATCCTGAACAATCCGACGAACCCGACGGGAACGCTCTACGCAGAGGAAACGCTCGATTCCATCGCAAGCGTCGTCGTCGCAAACGACCTTTACGCGATTTCGGACGAAGTCTATGAGCACTTCGCCTACGAAGGAAAGTTCAAGAGCCTCGCCGCGTGCCCGGGAATGTTCGATCGCACGATTTTAATCAACGGGCTTTCCAAATCCCACTGCATGACCGGCTGGCGCACGGGATTCATCGCCGCACCGGAACAGATCGCAAGGCTCATCGCCAAGGCGCAGGGGCAGACGACGCACCACCCGTCAAACGTCGCCCAGTATGCGGCCAAGAAGGCTCTCGAAATGCCGCTCGACGGCGTCCTGAAAATGCGCGACGAATTCCAAAAGCGCAGAGACTTTATCTTCCGGGAAGTATCAAAAATTCCGGGCGTCCATGCGGACATGCCGAACGGAGCCTTTTACCTCTTTGCAAATATCGGCGAACTTTTCGGGAAGGAAACCCCGGAAGGAAAACGCCTTTCGAATTCCGTCGAATTTTGCACCTACCTGCTTGAAACGACGGGCCTCGCCATTGTCCCCGGGAGCGCCTTTGGGCGCGAAGGCTATGTGCGGCTTTCGTATGCCGCCTCGATGGAAACGCTAGAAAAGGCCGTGGAACGCCTGAAGCGGGCCGTTTCCGCATTGCGCTAACGCAAGGTTTTCATGGCCTCCACTTTCTTTGTCCAGAAAATCCCGAAGGAAAAGCCTTTCGTCATCGGACGCGGAAAGAACGTCGATTTCGAACTGAAAGACGCCTCTGTTTCGAGACGCCACGCGAAAATCGAATGCAGGGATGATCGCTGGATTTTCACGAACCTGAGCGAGACTTCGGGAACCCTCTTCCAAGGATAAAGCATTGCGGCAAAGGACATCGAGGACGGCGACGTTTTTCTCCTGGGCCTGCAGCAGCTGCGCTTTTCAATCAAGGACGGAGAGCTTTCCCTCACCCACGTCCGCACGCTGGAAGACGTCCCGGCAATTCCGCTTTCGGAAAAAGTTCCCGTTATGCTTGGCCGCGGATCGAACGACGACGAACCGGGAACAATCCTTCACCCGGCATGTCCCAAAAAGCTCGCGACGGCGAGGCTCGAAGGGAAACGTCTGCGGCTCGACTTTTCAAACCGGATTTTTTCCCGGACAAGGTATCTTGAAAACCGCGAAACATTGAAGCTCCCCTGGTGCCTACTTGAATTTCGCGACGGGAATCTGTTCCTCCACCAGAAGGATGTCGGATTTTCCCTGACCGTTTCGGACGTGTCCGTGGAAATTTCCCGCAAGAAAATCCTCGAAGACATCCGCCTTTTTCTGCCCGCCGGAAAAATCCTTTCCGTCATCGGTCAGAGCGGACAAGGAAAAAGTACGTTCCTCGAACTTCTCGCGGGAAAGGTTCGCCGTTCGGAAGGAAGCATTTTCCTCGACGGCATCGATTACGAACAGGGAGATGTCCAGCGGGAAATCGCCTACCTGCCGCAGGAACCGCTTCTCAGGGATACGCTGACCGTCCGCGAAACGCTTCGCCTTTCGGCGCGAATCTCCCTCCCGAAAGACTATACCGCAAGCGAAATCGAAAGCCGCTCGACGAAGCTTCTGGAACTTCTGCGCATTTCGGGTCTAGAAAACCAGAAAATGGCACATCTGTCCGGCGGCGAACGACGACGCGTCGCCATCGCAGCCCAGCTGATGGGCGCTCCCGGCCTAATCCTCCTCGATGAACCCCTTTCCGGTCTCGACCCGCTGAACGCAAAGCGCCTCTGTTCCTACCTCAGGGAACTTTCGTCCAAGGGCCACACCGTCATCCTCACGACACACAGCTACGAAGCCTTACAGGTCTCCGACGAGGTTCTCCTGATTCACCAGGGAAAGATGGGTTTTTACGGAACTCCCGCGGACGCCTTCCGATTTTTCAACGCCCCCGATCCCGAAGGAATTCTCGAAACGCTTTCCGACCGGACTCCCGAAAACTGGAAAGAGGCGGGCATCTATAGCCGAGTGGAAAAGCCCGAGCCGGTCAAATCGTATTTTCCGCGATGCTCCCGAAAGAACACTTTCCCTTACTTTTTTACGATTCTTTTCCGGCAATGGTTTCGAGATCCCGGAAAAGCCGTTTCGCTCATCGTCCAGCCGATCGTCATCGGATTTCTCTTCTCCCAGATTTTTTCAAGGACTTCTTCGCTCTGGGTTGCGGCATTCGCCCTCGTTCTCTCTGCCAACTGGTTCGCCCTCTCCCTTTCCGTCCGTGAAATCGTGCAGGAAAAAGATCTCCTTCTCGACGAATTTCGCAAAGGGGTTTCGCCCGCCAAAATTCTCTCGGCAAAGCTCTTCTTCACCGCGTTTTTCGCCCTATTCGAAACGGGAATTGTCTATGCGTTTCTCGCCGGGAGCGTCTCAGTCTCCCCATCGGCGGCACTCTGGATTACTTTGTGTGCAACGGTACTTCCCGCATCCGCCGCAGGCCTTCTGCTCAGCGTCTTTGCGAAAAATCCCGGGCAGGCGAATGCCTTTCTGCCGCTTGTCATCCTTCCGCAAATCGCCCTTTCCGGTGCACTTGTTCCCAAAGACCAGATGACGGAAATCGCCCAGAAAATATCCCTCGCCATATGGACTCTCTACGAT
>JBNMGX010000062.1:0-9246 GCA_050872465.1 Hallerella sp. | reverse complement strand
GGATGACGGTTCGGACATAGCCGAAGACGTGGGCGCGGGATCGCTTGAGCTTTAAGAGGGGGATTTTAACGCCGGTGTATTCGTTGAGGTCGCCGTGCGCATCGTTTCCGCCGAGCGGAAGCAGAAAGTTTCCCCGTTCGAGTTCCGAAATCCAGAACTTTCGCCCGAGTTCAAAACCCTTGTCGCGCGATCCGTTCCAAAATTCCAGCCCGCGAATCGGATTCCCGCTTTCGTTTTGCAGGTCCGCCGCACTCCAATCGCCCCGGTTGAAAATAAAGCGTTCGATTCTTCCCATCGGTTCCTTGGGATGCGCCGCGAAGCAGGGAAGTTCGGTTTTCGAAACGATTTGCGGAATGGAAAGGGTCGGGTTGTTCCTAAGCCAGTTGCGTCCGCAGTCGCCTTCGCCGGGAATGTATTCCGTGTGCCCGGGCAGAAGCAGGTGGACGTTTTTTCCTTGTGCGTTTCCGGCGGAAATTTCTTCGCCCGCGATCATCTGCGGATATTTCGGCAACTCGGAAATTTCCTTTCGGAGCGCCTCGTAGCGGGCTTCGGCATCGGCGCGGACCATGTAATCGTTTTTCTCGAAGGCGAAGTCGTAGGAATGGTCGGTGCAAAAGACGAAGTCTAATCCGACGGCCCTTGCCGCTTGCTGCAAGACGGCGGGGGAGGCTCCGAATTCGACCGGGTCTGCGGAATAATACGTGTGCGCGTGGACATCTCCCGCGATAAAGCCTTCCGGCTTGGGGACGTTTTCTTTCAAGACGCAAATGTTTAGCGGCGACTTTTTTAATCCGCTCAGGTTGAACCTCTGGATGCGCTTTTTCCTTTTCCCGATGGAAATTTCGACCGAGGCTTTGACTTCGTAGTTTCCTGGCGGGAGCTTTCCGCAATCGACGGGGACAAAGCAGAACGGTTCTGCGATTTTTTGCCGAAGTTTCAGGGTTTTCTTTTGAGAAAAACCGCCGTCGGTAAACGTGGCGAAAAAGGATTCCAGGGTGACGGGAAAGCGGTTCGCTTCGCGGACGACAATAAAGAGCTGGACATTTTCCCCCGGAACGATCTGGAATGGCGCGTCGATGATGATTTCAGGCTCTCTCCGGTAGAGAAGCGACCACGGAAGCTTGAACTTGTAATGCATTTCCGCGTAATCGGGCGAAAAAATCATTCTTTTGCCCGGTTGATGACGCCTAGGCTGAATCGGACTTGCAGCTGGAGTCCGCCTAAATCCCACTTGGCCTTGTCGGTATCGCTGTCGGGGACGACTTTCGAAAAAGGTTCGTCGGCGCGGACGATGGTTCTCGAATACCCGATGTCCCCGTAGATGTGGATGTTCTTCCAGCTGGTGAGCAGGTAGCCGAGGCTTATCCCGAAGCCGTTTCCGAGGAGGGATTCGTTCGCGTCGAGATGTCCCCAGCTCGAGTAGATTTCTGTCCCGGGAAGCATCCAGTACCAACGAAGCGACACGCTGAAAAGGCTCGCGTTCGAAATGGAAATCAGGTTCTCCGGGATGGCGATGCGGTATTCCAGATAAAGCGGAAATCCCTGGAGCGTGTAGCTGTAATAGTGAATCTTGTCCCTTCGGTCGGTGACGACGACCGATTCGTTGTCGTAGATGTAGCCGAAGCCCGCGCTGACGAAATGCCCGCTTCTCCACTGGATTTGCAAACCCGCGGTAATCGGGAAGCAGAAGTTCACCTTCTGGAAATCCTGCCTGGAAACGTAGCTGCTCTCGGCTTCGGTCAGGGCCTGTCCCCGGAAGTGTTGATAGACCGTATCGACCGCGGCCTGGAACTTGTCGCGGCTGTCAAAGCTCAGAAACGAAATGGACGGCTGGATGAAAAAGGAGAGGATGCTCCGGTCTTCGGTTCCCGACGAAAGGTTTCGAGTGTCCGGGAGGCCTGTTTCCGCGGCGAAGGCACAGGCGCAAAGCGCGGCAAATGCGAGGAGGAAACGCTTCAAGCCTTATTCCTCGTCCTCGTCGTCGGGATGCGCTTCCGCTTCGTCCCGGGCTTCTTCCTTGGCGAGGAGCTTTTCCTTCTGCTCCTTTTCGATGCGCTTCTGGAATTTCTTCTCTAAGCGGCTGATGTAGCTTTCCTGGGACTTGACGGATTCGATGCGCTTCTGGATGCTGTCGGGGACGGTATTTTTGTAATTATCCAGATAGAATCTCGCCGTTTCGAACTGGTCGAGTTCCGCGTAGCTTTGGACCAGAAGTACGAGGGCTTCGGGGCGGCGCTTGCTCTTCGGGTAGAGATCCAGGAATTCTTTCATGTAGATGGCGGTGGATTGCGGATGCCCGAGCTTGTGGTAGAGCTTTCCTGTGCGGTAGTCGCGTTCCGCCCGGCGTTCGAGGAGAAGGTTCAGGTAGTAGTTCACGGAATCGGTGAGCGGGGATTCCGGGTAGTTCGAGGCGAACTTTTCGAAGTCGCGCATGGCGAGCGTCGTATTGGTCTCGTCGCGGTCGATGTTGTATTCGATGTTGAACGCGGCAACCGCCTTCCGGAATTCGGCTGTTTCGACAAAGGGTGAACTTGGGAAGTTGTTCGCGAAGCTGCCGTATTCGCCGCGGGCTTCGAGCCATTCTTCCAGGTTGAAGTAGCTTTCCGCAAGGAGGAACTGCGTCTGTTCCATGTATCCCGTTCCGATGCACAGGTTCAGGATTTCTTCGAGCGGGCCTTTGACCCGGCTGTAATGCCCGGCCTGGAATTCCTTGTCGGCTGCGTCGAAGCGGTTCTTGCACATCTGCGTCCGGTCTCCGCCGCCTTCGCTCGATGAACAGGCGGAAAGCAGAATCGCGGAGAGGGCTAGGATGGCAAAAATCGGAAAGTGTTTGTTTGTGCGCATTGGTCCGTCTTGGCTGTGATGGAACGTTTTCAAGTTGCTAAATTAGCAAAAAACAAATTCAGAAAACGTCTATGACTCTTGTGCGGTATGTGCTGAAGGAACATGTTGCGCCCTTTTTCCTGGCGCTGTTTGTCATCACGTTCCTGTTCGTCGTGGATTTTCTGGTTATGATTCTCGACAACGTCCTGTCGAAAGGTCTTCCCGCTTCGACCGTCCTTGAAATTTTTCTGCTGAACATCGCCTGGATGCTTTCGCTCTCGATTCCGATGGCGGTTCTCGTCGCATGCCTCATGGCTTTCGGAAGGCTTTCGGGGGACCAGGAAATCACGGCGATGAAGGCTGCGGGAGTCTCTCCACTCTCTATCATGCGCCCGGTGCTTCTCGTCGGCGTTCTAATTGCGGAACTTCTCATCCTTTTCAACAATTGGGTCTTGCCCGAGGCGAACCACAGGTCCGTGGAACTGATGAGCGCGGTTTCGCGCAAGAAGCCCCACGCCTTTATCGATGCGGGAAAGCTGACGACGCAGTTTCCGGGCGTTCAGCTCTGGGTGGAACGCATCGACCCTTCGACGGGAACGCTTTACGGAATCCAGATTTTCGAGACGGAGGGAAAGGGCCCTCCGCGAATCGTCATGGCGGACAGCGCGACGATGGACTACGCGGACAACGGTGCGACGCTGATGCTCCGGCTTAAAAGCGGGGAAAACCATATCGCGGACAAGGACGACCCGGCAAACTATTTCCGCATCCGCTTTTCTTCGGAAGATTTTGCCGTAAAAAACGTGAACGACCGCCTGGAACGCCGTAACCGCAAGTATCGCAGCGACCGCGAAATGCCCGTCGAGATGATGCTCGAAGTCATCGAGGAAGCAAAGAAGAATGAAGCGAGGATCATCGAGGAGAGCCAGGGAACGCTTTTCCCCGATCTGTCGAAGCTTCGGGAATACGCTTTGGGCGATTCGATTCTTCCCAAGGATTTTTCGCGGGAATTGCCGACGGATTCGCTTCGCCATGTCCGGGCCTTGCGGGATATTTCTGTTGCGGAACGTACGCGGTCGCGCATCGTCCATCGGACGTCGGAGCGTGTCCTGAACGAGAAAAAACGCCAGGCGCAGTACTGGGTCGAGGTGCACAAGAAGTTCAGTACGAGCGTCGCCTGCATCGTCTTTGTGCTGATCGGTGCGCCGCTCGGGATCATGGCCCGCAAGGGCGGAATCGGAACGGGAATCATCTACAGCATCGCGTTCTTCGTGCTCTACTGGGTCTGCCTCATCGGCGGTGAAAACCTGGCGGACAGGCTTATCGTCTCTCCGGTTATCGCCATGTGGATTTCGAATGTCATCATCGGAGTGTTCGGCATATTCCTCACCTGGAAGATGTATCTCGACCGCTATTCGGGAACGACGCCCGCTTCGCGGGTGAAACATTTCTTCGGAAAAATTTTCCGCCGTTTCAAAAGGTGCGCTTCGGAGGAAAACGCAAGATGAAGTTTTCCCGCTACCTGGTGCTCCATTTTCTGAAGATGTTCCTGCTCGTGCTTCTCGGCGCGGTCTTCATGTTCATCGTCATCGATTTCGTCGGAAACATCCGTACGTGGCTCGCTCGGGATCTTCTGGATGCGAAAGCCTATTATATCGCCTATCTCCCCTATATCGTCTATCTGGTTACGCCTGTCGCGCTTTTCATCGGCGTCGTCGCTTCGGTGGGGAACATGTCCCGCCACCTGGAAATTATGGCTATCCAGCAGTCGGGAAGAAGCCCGTTCCGCGCCCTAGTCCCTGTATTTTTTGTCGGAGCGATTGTCACGGTGTTTTCGTTTTACCTGGATGCGAAAATCCTGCCGGATGCAAACCACAGCCGCTACAAGATTATGGAGCCGATGTCGCAGCAGCGCAAGGATCCGCGGATTCGGGACAAGCGTGACTTTGTGTACATTTCCGGCGACAAGACCAGCTGGTTTATGCGTTCGTACGGCGGGGCGAGCAAGATGGGGCGGGACGTTGTTCTTTTGGTCTTCCGCGACGGAGACTTGTATGAACGCTTTGATGCGCGGAGGCTCCGCTGGGTGGAACCCGATACGGTTTTCGCAGCGGCGGAAGGGATGGAAAAAGATGAAAAGCCCGGGAGAAAATCGGCGAGGAAACTGGATCTGGGCGGAAAACCGGAAAAGCCCGAAACGTCCCGGGATTCGGGGAAAGCTTCGCCGAAAATCATCGAATCGATTGAACCGGGCTACTGGCGCTTTGAAGACGGCTACGAACGGACTTTTCTGTAGGACGGAACGGTCGAGACGAGGCACTTTGTTCGGGAAAGCCTCAAGGGGAAAACCTCGCTTCTGCCGGAGGACTTTTTGGACGAACGCCAGCGCGGCGACGAGATGGACGCGAAAACAATCCTGCGGAAAATCGAGGTGCAGAAGAGGTCTGGCGAAAATACGAGCAAGCTGGAAACCGCCTACTATTTCAAGTTTTCCGGGTCGATGATGAATTTCATCGTTCTGCTTATCGGTGCGGCTCTCGCTCACCGCTTTAACCGAAACGGAGGGCTTTCCCAGAAATTCGGGCTTGGGATTCTCCTCGTGTTTAGCTATTATGTAGTGATAAGGATTGGGCTGAAGATGGGAGAAAACGGTGCGCTTTATCCTGTCCTCGGAGCTTGGATCGGACACATTGTTTTTGCAGTGGTCGCTTTTTGGGTGCTGTATCGCTCTTTCCGTCTATAAATTCCGGGTGGATGCATGTCAAGTATTTTGTTCGCTGTCTTTGGTTTTCTAATCGGCCTCTCGTTTCGGGGAGGCGTTTTCCTGCTTGCGATTCCGTTTGCGCTGGTTTCCCTGGTGCTCGCTTGGCTGAACCGTCCGGCGCCTTCCGATTCGTCCGACAAGTCTTCGTCGGGGGCGATTCCCGTCTTGCGTTCGGGCCGCACGACCGATATGACCGCTTTCGGGAAAATTTTACGTCCGGCGATGACGCAGACCGGGCCGATTCTTGCCGCGAAGGATATGTTCAGCGCCTATCCCGGAGACGGCGACGCTTCGTTTGACAAGCTGAACGGAAATGAAATCTGGACAAAGCTCGAACGCGACCTGGATTCCGTCTATCGCTCCTCCCTCAACGCTTTGCTCCGTTTGTTTCCCAAGGCGCATTCGGTCCTTCTGCTCCTGAAGTCGGATCGAAAGTTCTTGATGGTCCGGGCTTTTGCGTCCGAAGCGGAAAACGAAATCAACCGGAACGCCTTGATTGCGGATGGTTCGGGCGTTATCGGCCAGCTTGCCGGTCGGGAATTCAGCCGGATTCTGGAAGGTGACCTTCCGAACGGGAAAAGCCTCGGCTACTACGCGGTGAATGTCGCTGTCCATTCGGTGGCGGGCGTTCCGATTTTCAACGAGAAGAAGGAACGGGTCGGTGCGCTGGTCGTCGATTCCCTGGAGCGCAACGCCTTTCTTCCGGAACAGATTCCTTCGCTCGAAAGCTTTGCCGCGCTTTTCTACATGCTCACATACAAGAGCTATACGTCGGCGGCGAATTACCGCGAGAAGAAGAAGTTCTACGAGCTTTCCGCTTACCAGCAGCGCTTTTTCAAGACGACCCTTCTCCGTGACACTTACAAGGAAATCTTTGAATACGTGAGCCAGAATTTTACCGCGGAACGCATCATGATTCTGGTCTTCCACCCGGAAAAGGAAGAGGGGACTGTCGCCTTTTGCCGCGGCGAGGACGAGGATATTTTCGAGGGCATGAAGTTCTCCCTCTCGGACAAGGGAATTCTCCCGCTTGCGATGATGCAGCACTGCGCCATGGAACGCGTTTTCAACGGGCGCTCGGAATATGTCCCGCGCATTACCGATCAGGAACCGAGGAACAATTCGCTCCGCTATCTGTTTGTGCAGCCCAGCTCCATGACGATGCACAACGCGGCGCTCAACGAGCCTTCCGAAATTGCCATCTGCCTGGAACGCCGGTATGCGCAGCATTTCGACCAGCTCGAAAAGGACCTGCTCCGCTTCATGGTGAACATCGCCTACTTCGCTTACCAGCGCGGAATGCAGTTCGAACACGAACAGTTCGAAATCTACCATGATGCGCTCACCGGGCTTCTGAACCGCCGCACGATCGACGAGGAAATTGTCAAGCTCGACAAGTCCCGGGGCGAAAAGAACATCGGCGTGATGATGATGGATATCGACCATTTCAAGCATATCAACGATACGTACGGACACCAGGCGGGAGACGCCGTTCTCAAGGAAATCGCTTCGCGGATTTCGTCGGTTGCCGCGGTGGGCGAAAACCTGCTGGCGCGTTACGGCGGTGAGGAATTTTTCGTGGCGATACCGGATGCGACGGAAGATTCGCTGATGACCGTTGCGGAAAACATCCGTCTTGCGGTCTCTTCTGCGCCTTTCGACATTCACCAGGGCGCGCCTATCGACGTTTCGGTCAGCATCGGGTGTTTCCTTGTGACGGAGGAGTTCCAGGGGGAAATGGCCCGGGCGGTCCAGTATGCGGACGACGCTCTTTACAGCGCCAAGGAGAACGGGAGAAATCGGGTTGTCCGGTATGAAAACTGCGCCTTTGAACCGGAACCGGATGCAACGGAGAATGCCTAGAAGATGTTTACGTGGCTCGATTGGCTGGTTCTCGTTCTCTACATATTTCTTTCCGTCGGGATAGGACTTTGGGCTTCGCGTGGAAACAAAGGCTATGGCGACTACATGCGCGGCGGCGGGACGATGCCCTGGATTGCCATCGGGATAAGCCTGATAGCGACTTCGGTCAGCGCAACGACGTTTCTCGGAAATCCGGCGGAAGCCTATGCGGCGGACATGAGCTTTCTCATGAACAACGTCGGAGCGATCCTCGCCATCGCCGTCGTAGGCTTGGTCTTTATCCCGCGGATTCGCCGGTCGAACATTTCGAGTGCCTACGAGCTTTTCGAAATCCGCTTTTCCCCGTGGATCCGTCGCCTGGCTGCCATCTTTTACAGCTTGCATCTCTTGCTTCGAATGGGAATCCTTCTTTATGCGCCGTCCCTCGTGCTTGCGCCGATTCTCGGTATCGACATCCACTGGGCGATTCTCGTGACGGCGGTCGTGGCCACTCTCTATACGTGGTATGGAGGTTTCAAGGCGGTCGTCTGGACGGACGTGATGCAGTTCCTTGTGCTTTTTGGCGGCGGAGCGATCGCTCTCTACATCCTGTCGAAAGGCGTTGGCGGCTTTGACGAAATGCTTTCGCTCGCATCGGCTGCTGGCAAGACGAAGTTCTTCGATGTGTCGAACTGGGATCCGGCAAACGCGCGGAATCTTCTCTCGGCGGGAATCGCTTACGGCGTTATCGAAATTTCGATCCGCGGCTGCGACCAGCAGTTTGTCCAGCGTTACCTGAGCTGCAATTCCGTCCGTTCCGCCAATGCGTCGAGCGTTCTCAGCATGGCCCTCGGGATATTTGTCTCTGTACTTTTTTTCTTGGTCGGCGCCGGGCTTTTCGTCTATTACCGCGTGAAGGGCGTGGAAATCCTTCCGCCGGAAATCCATCTGAACGAAGTGTTCCCCTACTTTATCGTCCATGTCCTTCCGCCGGGAGCGACCGGCCTTGTCGTCGCGGCCATCTATGCGGCGGCTATGAGCAGCCTTTCGAGTGCGATTAACGCGCTGGGCAATACGACGGTGAAGGATATTATGCTTGTCCGGTCCGAGGAGGCGAAGGATCTCGCCAAGGCTCGCCGCTGGACGCTTCTCTGGGCCGCCCTCAGCACGCTGTGCGCCTTTGTCGCGGCGGATATGCAGAGTTCCCTCCTGTCGAATGCGCTTTTCTTTACCGGGCTTTTTACGGGACCGCTTCTCGCGCTATTTCTTCTCGCGTTCTTTTCGAGAAAGCTTTCCTCTTCGGCGGTTGCCGTCGGTGTCGTGTGCGGCATGGCTTCGATCTTGCTTTTCAACCGCATCCCGATGCTTCCGGCGTATGTTCCGCCTTTTGACGGCGTGTTCTGCTTTTTCTGGAATCCCGTGATTTCCTCTTTGACGACTCTTGTTTCGGCAAGTATTCTCGGAATTTTCCTGAAGCGGAAAGAGAAAAATTCAGCGGATGAGCGAGGTAGAGGATGATGGACTTGGAAGACGAACGCTGGATGAAAATGGCGATTCGCGAAGCGGAACGCGCTTACGAATTGGGCGAGGTTCCGATCGGTTGCGTCATCGTCAAGGATGGACGCTGCATCGGGAAAGGCTACAACCAGGTCGAAACGCTCAAGGATGCGACCGCCCATGCGGAAATTGTCGCCATCGGGGCGGCATCCGCTTCACTTGAAAACTGGAGACTTTCGGGATCGACGCTCTATGTGACGCTCGAACCGTGTCCGATGTGTGCAGGAGCCATCGTGAACAGCCGAATATCCCGGGTCGTC
>JBNMGX010000061.1:0-9455 GCA_050872465.1 Hallerella sp. | reverse complement strand
CAAGATGGTCCGGCTGGGGGCGCGTCCCGATATCGCTTACACGGAAATCTACGAATAGGGTTTTATCGGTAGAATTTAAGAACCAGGAAAAACAAAAAGTTCCCGCACAATTTACGGGAACTTTTTTCTTGAAAATTAATTTGTATGCAAACGGCTTTCTCAATCGTCGTCTTCTTCGACGGGGGACTTGGATTCCTGTTTGCGCTTGTGCGGGTCGAGCGTAATCTTTCTCAGGCGGAGCGCTTGCGGGGTCACTTCCACGCATTCGTCTTCGTTGATGAACGTGACGCATTCTTCGAGCGTCATGCGGCGGTAGGGCGTCAGCTGGATGTTGTCGTCCGATGCCTTGGAACGCATGTTCGTGAGATGTTTTCCCTTGGTCGCGTTCACGATGATGTCCGTCGTGCGGTTGTGTTCGCCGATGATCATGCCCGGATAGACTTCCGTCGCCGGCGGGATGAAGAGCGCGCCGCGGTCTTCGAGCTTGGAAAGCGCATAGCTTGCTGCAGGTCCCGGTTCCTTGGCGATGAGAACGCCGTTCGTGCGGGCCGGGATGTCTCCCTTGTAAGGTTCGAAGTCAAGGAAAATCGACTGCGAAACGGCGTATCCCTTGGACAGCGAGAGCAGCTTGGAGCGGACGCCCAGAAGCCCGCGGCTCGGAACTTTGTATTCGAGCGTGACGCGGTTGTTTTCGTCCGTGTTCATGTCGATCATTTCGCCTTTGCGACGTCCGAGTTCCTCGATCACGGGACCGCTGTATTCCGAGGGAACTTCGACCTTGAATTTTTCGACCGGTTCGAGCAGCTTCCCGTTTTCGTCCTTCTGGAAGATGACCTGCGGGGAGCCAATCGTAAACTCGTAAAGTTCGCGGCGCATGCTTTCGATGAGAATCGTGAGGTGCAGGATGCCGCGGCCCGAAACCTTGAACGTCGAAGCGCCGTCCGCTTTTTCGACGAGGAGTGCCGGGTCCGCCATGTGGGCGCGTTCAAGGCGTTCGGCGAGGTTGTTTCCGGTGAGGAACTTTCCGCCGCCCTTGCCGGCGAGCGGGGAAGTGTTCACGGTGAAGAGCATGGAAATCGTCGGCGGGTCGATGTGGATGCGCGGCAGATGGACCGGCTTATCGACCGAGGAAAGCGTGTCGCCGATGTCGAACATTTCGAGGCCCGCAATCTGGATGATTTCGCCCGGACCCGCTTCATCGATGGGAACGGACTGGATGCCTTCGTAATGGAGAATCTTCTGGATGCGGATATTCTTGACTTTCGGGGTCGCCGAATCGTCGTCCGTCATGAAGCTCTGGGCGACCGTCATGCCGGTCTTGAACGTTCCCTGCTGGACGCGTCCCACGGCCATGCGTCCGAGGAAGCTCGAATATTCGAGCGTGCTTATCTGGAGAAGCGGTGCCGCGTTCGGGTCGCCCTTCGGCGCGGGAATCTTGTCGATAACGAGGTCCATCAGGATGCGGAGATCGCCGTCCGGATCGGAAACTTCCTTGCGGCAGATGCCCTTACGTCCGCTCGCATAGACGCACGAGAAGTCGAGCTGCTGTTCGTTCGCGTCGAGTTCGCAGAAAAGGTCGAAAACCTTGTTGAGCGCGTCGTGCGGGTTGCAGCCGTCGCGGTCTATCTTGTTGATGACGACAATCGGGGTGAGGCCTAGCGAAAGCGCTTTTTGCGTCACGAAGCGCGTCTGGGCCATCGGTCCTTCGAACGCATCGACAATCAGAAGTACACCGTCAACGGTGCCGAGGACGCGTTCCACCTGGCCGCCAAAGTCCGCATGCCCCGGCGTATCGACGATGTTGATGTGGTAGCCTTTGTAGTTTACGCTCGCATTTTTCGAAAGAATCGTGATGCCGCGTTCCCGTTCGATAGCTCCGGAGTCCATGACGCGTTCATTCACTTCTTCGCCTTCGTGGAACGTGCCGCACTGCTTGAGAATCTGATCGACGAGCGTCGTCTTGCCGTGGTCAACATGCGCGATAATCGCAATGTTTCTGATTTTGTTCTGATCCATCTTGGATATCCTGTTTTGGGTACTTCAGGTACTCATTTATTTGGCGCAAAATCTAGAAAAATTATCGGGGATTGTTTGTGGAAACTCGGCGGCGTTTTTCGTTTTTCCTTTTTGTTATATTGCCGGTATGGCTTTAAAGAAATTTCCCATCGGCGTCCAGGATTTTGCGTCAATCCGCAACTTCGGATATTTTTATGTAGATAAGACAGACCTTATCTATAAATTGGCGAATACAAACCAATATTATTTCCTGAGTCGCCCGCGCCGCTTTGGAAAGTCCCTTCTCATCAGCACGCTGGAGTGTTATTTCGAAGGCCGCCGGGAGCTGTTCTCGGGCCTTGCCATGGAACGTCTCGAAACCGAATGGAAAAAGTATCCCGTCCTGAAAATAAGCTTTGCGGGGAACAAGTATATCACGGAACAGGACCTTGCGGATACGCTCCAGAACAAGCTTTCCGAATTTGAAAAGACATATGGACTTCCCGTCGAAAGCAGCCGCGCCTGGGGTGTCCGACTGGAAAACATTCTGAAAGCTGCCTACGGAAAAACCGGAATGCAGCCGGTCGTCCTTGTCGATGAATACGATGCGCCGCTTCTCGACAGCATGGACAAGCCGGAATTGCAGCTCTCCTTGAAAGAGGAAATCCGAAAGTTTTTCAGTCCCCTCAAGGACATGGGCGGCATTCTCCGCTTCGTGTTCCTCACGGGAATTTCAAAGTTCAGCCAGCTTTCCATTTTCAGCGAATTGAACAATCTGAAAGTCATTACGATGAATGATGACTATGCGGCCATCTGCGGCTTCACCAGGGAAGAGCTTCTGGCGCAGATGCAGCCCGAAATCCAGGCTCTCGCCGACAAAAACGGTTTGACATACGAAGGCGCTTGCGCAGCATTGCAAAAGAAATACGACGGCTACCATTTCAGCAAGAATTCGCCCGATGTTTACAATCCATTTAGCTTGATAAATTCGTTGAACGACGGGGAACTTACCAACTACTGGTTTGCGACAGGCACGCCGACGGTTTTGACAAAGCTTGTCTGCCGCTACAGGATGGATCCCGAGGCTTTTGTCGAAGGATTCCCGGCGGACGAAGAAATGTTCAATGCGCCGACGGAAACGGCTACGGACCCTTTGCCGATGCTCTACCAGAGCGGATACCTGACTATCAAGAAATACAATGTCGGAGAATTTTCCCCCTACGTTCTCGCCTTTCCGAACGAAGAGGTCAAGGAAGGTTTTACGAGAAGCCTGCTCGCGTATTACGGAAACTAGGGAACCGCCTATGTGACGGTGGCTAGCGAAATTATCAAGGGCTTTAAAGTCGGCGATATCGACAGGGTCCTGGAAGTCACCAAGGCGTATCTGAGCCGGATCCCATACGATGCGGAAAAACAGAACGAATTGCATTACAAGACGGTTGTCTATTGCCTTTTCCTCTTGATTACGCCATATGTTGTTCGCTGCGAAGAAAAGTCCGCCGCCGGGAGAGCGGATATTGTGGTGGAAACAGCCGACGCGGTCTATGTGTTCGAGTTCAAGCTAAACGGCAACGGTTCTGCGGAAGACGCCCTCCGGCAGATAGACGGCAAGGGCTACCTGATTCCCTATTCCGCAACGCTTGCCGCGGACGGATCCCCGAAAAAGCTATACAAAATCGGCGTTGGCTTTGACGCGGAAAAGCGGACCATCGGCGAGTGGGTGGTTCGGTGAGTTATTCAAAATATCTATATTCTCTGCATACATAAAGAGTTTTGCTCTTGTCCTCGTTTGAAACTTCGACAACTTCAATTCCAAAGGACAGGCCAAACGCTCACGCTTGCCGATTGCACTTGCATGATGGCATCGTTTATGCGCATCACTTATGCGCAGGACGACCTTTGGGGGCGTGGGTTGTTTGCGTTTATTTTGGTAGGGCAGTCGAAGGCCTCAAACGAGTAAACGCATTCAATTCACGCCCATTTTTTTATGCGTAAATTGAACGCGGGACGGGAACGGGCTCTTGCCGGGTTTGCTCTCGTTCTCGTTTGAAACTTCGACACTTTCAATTCCAAAGAATAAGACAAACGTTAGCGTCTATCTGTAGGCGATAATTTCGGGCGTCGCTTTGCGTTCGGGATTCGTGTGCGTACATTTTTGTGCGTTTGCGGGCGTTTTCTTTCGCTTTTTTTGAAATCGCGGTTTCGTTCCGGTCGAGGGTGGACTCGTTCACCTTTAATGCGAGGAACGAAGAGTGGCGGCAAAAAATAAACTAGAAAGGATAAAAGTCCTTTCCTTGTTTTCCGGATGTGGCGGGCTTGATTTGGGGTTTGAAAAAGCAGGTTTTTCAACTGTTTGGGCCAATGAATTTGACAAAAGCATTTGGGCTACGTTTGAAACTAATTTTCCCAAAACGCTTTTAGATCGTAGAAGTATAATTGAAATATCGGTGGACGAAATTCCTGACTGCGACGGCATTATTGGGGGACCGCCTTGCCAAAGTTGGAGTGAAGCAGGAGCAGGTCGCGGAATAAATGACAAAAGAGGAAAACTGTTTTTTGATTACATTAGAATTCTTAGGGCGAAGCGGCTAAAGTTTTTTCTTGCGGAAAACGTATCGGGTATCTTGAGTAATAAACATATTGCCGCCTTTAATGGATTTTTACAGAGCTTTTCGGACGCGGGCTATAATGTTTGTTGGAAATTGGTAAATGCAAACGATTACAATGTCCCCGAAGACAGGGAGCGTGTAATCATTGTAGGATATCGAAAGGATTTGAAAAAAATCTTTGAATTTCCCGAAGCGTACGGTAAAAAACTGACCTTAAGGGATGCCATAGGAGATTTACCAAAAGCTGTTCCGGCTTTGGGGAAAAATAAAGCGAATCCAAATCTTTCGACAAGTAACCATGAATATATGGTTGGAAATTGGTCGCCGATTTTTATGTCTAGAAATCGAGTTCGTTCTTGGAATGAACCTTCTTTTACAATTCAAGCGGGCGGTAGGCAGGCTCCGATACATCCCGATGCGCCTAAAATGGTGAAGGTCGATAAGGACAAATTCATTTTTACTCCTGGACATGAACAAAAATATCGTCGATTAAGTGTTCGTGAATGTGCACGAATTCAGACTTTTCCCGATAATTTCAAATTTATCTATACGGATGTTTCGGTAGGATACAAAATGATAGGCAATGCCGTACCCGTAAATTTAGCCTTTGCGATGGCTGCGAAAATCAGGGAGGATTTGGGATGAGCAATATTATCGACGCCGTTTTAAATATGGTGAATTACAAGAACAATACTCTTTTAACAAATAGTCATGGAAACAATAGAGCCAATAATGCAGGGGATGGTCTTGAAGAATTTGTTAAAGATATGTTTGCCGGGACATTTAATAAAAGGCTATGTCCACCCAAAGTGTTGTTTCAAGCAAAAATGCATTGACATGCCGATGATTAAGTGTTAAATTGCCGTTCAGGTAGTGTCACGACCACTATATATCGTTCCAACATCCTTAGAAACACTTTGGGTGGGCAATACCTTACACCACTGGTACTGGTCCAACTGTATAAACTATGGATATCCAATATCCAAGAGATTATACCATGAACCAGTTGGAAATGACCTATGCAAATTTCATCGAAAGTGTCTGCAAGATGTACAATGTACCGGATGCGGCTGCTCCGCTGGTCAAAGGGTACGAAGCACTTCTCGAAGCCCAAAACTCTGCGCTAATGGAGGGATTGTTGACAGATAAGGCGAAGAATTGGATTAAAATTGGAATTATTCCAGCACTGCTTATCGCTGGACAAGTTCAAAAAGTGCTAGAAAAGCATCGTGCTGCCGATGAGTATGATGCTGTTAAGGCACAAGTTGAAGACACGTTGGATGAGCTTACAACCATAGATTTACGAGTTCCTTATGATATTACTGGCGGGAACTATGCGTACTATCAAGAGGGGCCGAAGGGCTGGCATACAGTAACCCCTAGGTATTATGGGGGAGCTGTCCAGAAACCGTATGATTCATATAATGATGGCACTTGCGGTCATGAATCTATAGATGACGGTTTTGCTAATTATGAACCTCGACTGACAATAGAACACTTATTACAAGAAGCATCAGCATGTGCATCCTATTGTTCGGATTCTACACTTAAAACCATGGCTAAAGATGTTATCGATGTTGGTAAGCGTTTACGCATGCAAGTTAATGAGTATGTGGGTGTCGTTGAAAAAAGCTTTGACCCTGATTGGTGTAAACATTTTGATAACTATGAACCGAACGGTGCACAAAAACAGCTTAATGCAGAAAAAGATGAATTAAAATGGTGGAGTGATACGTTTGCCAAAACTATGCAAGAATTTCTGGACAAACGCACCGAAATATATGGGGATGCCGAAGCGAAGCGTCACGAAGAATATATGCATACGGATGCTACTCGACCGGAGCCTGATTTTAAGGTAACCGAGGACGATAAGCATTGTCGAGTTCCGTTTTCTGCGGTGCGTACCGACATGTATAAAGATAAAGATGGAAAAATACACCGCACTCATCCACGCGATTATTCGAGTGATTTTGTGCCGAGTGAAGATAAATTTTACAAGAGAAAATATCCTGATGTAAAGCGATAATGCTGCTACGCAACTAGAGGCAACGGAATAGGCGGTCTATCCATGTAAGTCCACTTGGAGTCATCATAAATAGCAACCGCGTTGTGCTTTTCCCAGTTGGACTCCTTGAGGTGGAAATCGCCATCGGCGTAGTTGCGGAGGTTGTGCCACACCAGATAGTTGTTGAGGTACTTGGTAGCGACCCCGTGGAAGCGCACCATGAAGGACTTCAACTGGCTATGGTAGCTGTTGATGTGCTGGATGCCAAGGGTGCCGTTCGTGCGGCGATTGGACTTCAACTGCAAGAGGTTGATTTCCTCCTGTTCAGCGAAGCCCACATAGCTGTTCAGCTTATCGGTGCAGAGCACCGCATCGGGAGCAATCTTGCCACCAAACACGCTGGTAATGCTGGCGACAGACGCCCTACCGAGATTAGCAATCTTCGCGATGGACTTGCCATCACGATTAACCGCGCACGGCACGCAGACCTTTTCCAATGATATTCCACGCTTCTTGGAACGCTCACCGCGTAGATGCGGTTCTCTCGGCATGGTAAAGCGTTCGCTGTTGCTGTGGTTGCCCTTGAAGGAAATACGGAAGAAAGTTTCGTCCGCTTCCACGATGCCATCCAGCTTGACCTTGGCCTGCATTTCCTGCAAGGCATCAAGTATCTTGTGACGGAGGAAGAAGGCTGCGTTCTTGGAAATCTTGCACTCGTAGGCGGATGCGCGGACGGTCATGCCGTGCATCATGCAATGCACATACTTCATGTAGGTTTCCAAGTCCAGCTTGGCTCCGTGGAAGATGGTGCGGGTGGCGTAGGTGAAAGTCTTGCCACAGCCCTTGCAGATGAAACGCTGGTGGCCGGTCTTGGTCTTGCCGTTCTTCTTGCAGCCAACGAGACCGCAGTGAGGGCAGAACACGCCATCATGGAAGCGGTACTTGTCGAGGAACTCTTCCATGCCGGTAGCGTCGATAATCTCGGTCATCTTGGTAGGCATACCGAGCATCTGCATGAAACGCATCTTGTCCTGTTTGGACAAGGTGTTGTACATCTGGTAGACGACATTGACTTCTGACATTGGACTTTCCTCCTTATAGCCTACCAAATATAGCAAAATGGAGTGTCAGTTTATGACATAGAAGTCTATTTTGTAAATTTTAGTAAACAAATTCGCCTAATTGGTAAAATTAGGCGAATTTCGGCATTTTACGACCGGAGCAACACTTTGGGTGGACATAGCCTAATAAAAAGGGAGAATCTCGTTTGTTAGAAATACAGAAGGTATTTTCTTATTTAGGCAATAATTCAAATCCGCCTGATGCGATGCTTAAAAATGGGGATGCCATTGAGGTAAAGAAAATAGAAACTCCCAATGCTTCATTGGCGTTGAACAGTAGCCATCCCAAGTACAAGTTATTCCGTTCAAGTCCAATGATATCCGAGGCTTGCCGGAATGCGGAAAGCTGGAATGAAAAGGATATCGTTTATGTTGTAGGTTATGTGAATGGAGGAAAATTAAAGGCTATTTCGATGGTTTATGGAATGGATTACTGTGCAAATGAATCTTGCTATCTTCGATTAAAGAGAGCTATTAAACAAGGTGTGGAAGAAATTTCTGGAATTGAATTTTCTGAATCTCGGGAATTAGGGCATATAAATAAGGTGGATCCTTTGGGAATAACGTATATGAGGGTGCGCGGGATGTGGGGTATAGAAAATCCGTGGAAAGTGTTTTCATATGTCTTTAACAAAAGGGAAAATAACTTTTCTATGATGTGCATTGTTAGAAAAAGTAAATGGGAAACCTTTGAAAATAGAGAAAAATTTTTCCAGGTGGCTGCGCGGACAGAAAATCTTGAAATTAAAGAGATTAGAATTAAAGACCCTGATAACCCAGCTTTGCTAAATGAGGCAAATCTTATAACATTTCATTTTTAAAGGGAATTCCCAATGTGTAGGCGATGTTGTCAAGAATTCTAAAATCATCATCTACACAAAGGCTTAATTTTTTGTGTGTTGAGCCACAAAGAGAAAAGCGTCCATTCATCATCAAGTATTTTTCAAGAACTAAAGAGATTTCTTCATTGCCTATCTCGTAGTTTTCTTGAAGTACTTCATGGATGGCGTTGAATTTATCCTTGTTGTTTATCATAAAATTCCTTTATTCTATAAAATAAAAGCTAACAACATCGTTAAGACAATAAATGACAATTTCGCTTTTGGAACGAAAATCGAACAGAGTATAATTCAGAATTACAGGTGAAATATTTGCAAAGGCTATGCTTTTCATAACTAGATGGAATTGCACCTAGTTGTTTTGAGGCGTTTTCAGGAAAATTTTTCTTTCCTTAATTGCTTTGAAGCTATTTTATGAAAAAGTTTTGTCGTCCACGGTTGCTTTGAGACAATTCTAGGGAAAAATCGAGCTTCCCAGGGTCGTTTTGGAAGAATTTTTGCAAAAATTTTAGCCGCCCATGTTTATTTTAAAATGACTTTATGAAAAAGTCTTACCGTCTGCAGTTGTTTTGAGGATGTTTTAGAGAAAAAACATGTTGCCCGCAATGGATTTGGAGGAATTTTAGAGAAATATCGTGTTCCCTGGTTCGTTTTGAAAGAATTTTTGTAAAAATTTTGGCTGCCCGCAATGGATTTGAGAAAATTTTAGAAAAAAATCGAGTCGCCGATGGCTGATTTGGAAGGCTTTTTGAATTTTTGATTGCCTTATTGGCGGTTTTTTGTAAAATAAACTTTGGATTCCGAGTGTTTCCGTGCCTGTTTTATATGTTTATAGGACAAAGGTTGTCTTTACGGTATGTGGAGGAGGCTTTTGGGGTTGGACGTT
>JBNMGX010000060.1:0-9555 GCA_050872465.1 Hallerella sp. | reverse complement strand
GTTGGTCTATAGCATTTCTGGTTTTGCATATGGTGTGGATAGTCGGTGAACCGAAGTTGAAAATTTTTATATATTTTCAACGACTTTTCACTCTAACCAAAAGGCAAAAATATGGCTGCTAAAATCAAGTCTGTTGTGGCTCGTCAGATTTTGGATTCCCGCGGAAATCCGACTGTCGAAGCGATTGTCACCCTCGAATCCGGCGTGGAAGGCGTTGCGAAGGTACCGAGCGGCGCTTCTACCGGCGAACGCGAAGCCTGTGAACTCCGCGACGGTGGCAAGGCTTATTGCGGCAAGGGCACGACCAAGGCCGTGAAGAACGTGAACGAAAAGATTGCGAAGAAGATTGCGGGCATGGACGCTTTCGACCAGAAGGGCGTTGACGATGCGATGATCGAACTCGACGGCGACCGGATGCACAAGGATTCTCTCGGTGCGAATGCGATTCTCGCCGTTTCGATGGCTGTTTGCGTTGCCGCTGCGAAGGAAGCCGGCATGCCGCTTTACCAGTATATCGCGAAGCTCCACGGAACGAAGAAGATGACCCTTCCGTGCCCGATGTGCAACGTGATCAACGGCGGTGCGCACTCTTCCGCTCCGATCGACTTCCAGGAATTCATGATTGCGCCGGTCGGCGCCAAGACCTTTGCGAAGGGCCTCCAGATGGTGACGGAAATTTTCCACGCCTTGAAGAGCGTCCTGAAGAAGGCCGGTTACGAAACGACCGTCGGTGACGAAGGCGGATTCGCTCCGGGCGTTGCCATCAAGAAGGACCCGAAGAACAAGTTCGGCTGGAAGATTACCGGCGTGATGACCCTCGAAAAGGCTCTGACCGCTCTCAAGGATGCGACCGAAGCTGCCGGTTACAAGTTCGGCAAGGACATCAAGATCGCTCTCGACGTCGCTTCTTCCGAATTCTGCGACAAGAAGATCAAGGACAAGTGGGACAAGGGCGAAACCTATACGTTCAAGAAGTCCTCGGGCAAGACCTTCAAGGGTGCCCAGCTCGTCAAGTATTACGAAAAGCTCGTCGACAAGTTCTCCATCTTCTCGATCGAAGACGGTCTCGACGAACATGACTGGGCCGGTTGGAAGGTCCTCACCGAAGATCTCGGCAAGAAGATCAACCTGGTCGGCGACGATCTGTTCGTAACAAATCCGACGATTTTCAACGAAGGCATCGAAGCGGGCATCGCGAACGCGATTCTCATCAAGGTGAACCAGGTCGGTTCCATCTCCGAAACCCTCGAAGCGATTAAGACCGCCCAGGAAAAGGGCTATGCCCCGATCGTTTCCCACCGTTCCGGCGAAACCGAAGACACGTTCATCGCTGACCTCGCCGTGGGAACTGCCGCGGGCCAGATCAAGACCGGCTCGCTCTCCCGCACGGACCGCGTCTGCAAGTACAACCGTCTTCTCGCTATCGAAGCGGAACTCGGCAAGAACGCCGTGTATGCCGGCGATCCGCGCAAGAACAAGTAACTGGAAAATTTTTGCGAATCAGGTTCCCCTTTCGGGGGAGCCTTTTTCGTTTTGGACTGGAATTGTCCCGATAAAGGATGAAAAAAAGTTTACATCGGATGCATTATCGCAAAACAAATGTAAATTATGCACGTCAAGTTTAAACTGGACTTTCTTGTGCCGAAAAATCAAGAGGACTATAGATGAATTGTTTTAAAACGATCGCCAGAGGCACGGTCGCCTTGTCGGCGTGTTTTGGCGTTTTGGTCGGTTGTTGCGGAGGCTCCGATGGAGCGGAAACATCCGATTCCTTGCCGAGAGAAGAGACGTTGTATCTTTCCGGTCAGCAGTGGGGGACCCCCTCTTCCTTCAACCCGCTTTCCGAAAGCTGGAGCGCGGCGTGGCCGGTTGGCGGTCGTTTCAACCTGATGTATGAGCCGCTGATTACTTATAATACGCTGAACGGCCAGATGGAACCTCTGCTCGGCACGCTCGTCGATAGCCTCAGCAATAACGATAGCGTCGTTGTCGATCTGAACCCGAAAGCGAAGTGGAGCGATGGCGTTCCCGTCACGGCGAAGGATGTGAAGTTCATCTTTGAACTCGGTCATCACTATTCGGGCGTCGCTGTCAATACGTCGGAACAGATTACGGGCGTGAACGTCCAGAATGTCGTATCGGTCAATGCTTCCGGGGATTCCGTTGCGTTTGAACGCCTTTCCTTTATGATTAACAAGAAGGGACGTAACAACCCGCTGTCCGTCAAGGATTTGCTCCAGGCGATTCGCATCGTCCCGGAACACATTTTCAGCAAGCTGATTGCGGAAAATGGCAATTCGGTTGAAGAAGTGAAGAAGCTGAAGCTGGACGTGAATCCGGCGGACGGCAAGGCTCCGGTCGTTTCCGGTCCGTATAACCTCGCAGGTTTTTCGACGACGAAGATTATCTTGCAGCGTCGCGATGATTATTGGGGAAATGCCGCTTTGCACGAGGGCAAGCTGCCCGCTCCGAAGTACATCGTCCATCCGATTTACAAGTCGAACGAGCACAGCACGATCGCTCTCCGCGACGGTTCGCTCGACGCGTCCATGAGTTTCGTGCCGCGGATTTGGCACAAGGCCGGTGCGGGTGTCCATGCATGGCTCGAAGAGCCGCCCTATTTTACGCCGGGCGCCATGCCGATGATGATGGTGAACACGCTCCGTCCGCCTCTCGACAACAAGTTCTTCCGCAGAGCTATCGCTACGGCTATCGACTATGCGGCGATTCGCCAGTTTGCGGTGTCGAACTACACGTCCGAGCTGAAGCCGGGACTTGTGATGCCGACGAGTATCGAAGGCAAATACATCAACGAGGAAGATTGCGAAAAGTACGGCGTGAAGCTGAATCTTTCGGGGCAGGAACGGATCGATTCCGTCCAGGCTCTCATCAAGCGCGCCGGTTACAAGTCCGTTTTTAACGAAGACGGAACGCTTGACCACATGGAAAATGAAAAGGGCGAACGCGTCAAGACCCTGTTCATAACCAGCCCGAACGGTTGGACCGACTGGGAAGCGATGGTGACGATTGCCGTCGAAAGCATGCGCAAGGCGGGACTCGATATCCGCGAAGGCTTTGTCGATGGCGGTTCCTACTGGCCGGCGATGGGGCAGGGAAATTTCGACCTGGTGATGCACAAGCCGCAGGCTGACGTTACGCCGTCTCTCCCGTGGAGTCGCTTCAACGAAGTAATGTCTTCGCGCGACTGGGCGCCTCTCGGAAGCTGGGCCGGTACGAATATCGGGCGTTACAACAAGCCGGGAACGCCGGAATACCGCTCCGAAGTCGATAGCCTTCTCGCCCACGTCCCTCTGATGACGGACGAGGATTCCATCGCTTCCGCCTACCGCACGCTAAACCGCATCTTCATGGAAGACCAGGTTTCGATTCCGCTGGCTTATCTGCCGGAACAGTATTACGAATACAGCGACCGCGTCTGGACGAACTGGCCGAACGCCAAGAATCCGTATGCACCGCAGCAACTTCCGTGGATCGCCTACGGTACGAATATCCTTTGGAATTTAAAGCTCAGTAAATAAGGACGGACAATGCTGAAACAATACCCTACACTTCGTTATGTCCTGCAAAAAGGTTTTTGGTATTTTCTGACATTTATTGTCGCTATTGCCATCAACTTCGCTCTCCCGCGCCTCGGTGAAAACAATCCGGTCGATATTGTCATGGGCAAGGCCGCCCAGGGACTTTCCCCGGAAGAGGCGATGCAGAAAAAGGAAACTTTGCTCAAGGCTTTCGGCATGGCCGAGCTGAACGACCAGGGAAATGTCATCTACGATACGATTCCCGAACTCGATGCGACCGGCAAGCCTGTCCTGGATGAAAATTCGAATCCGAAAACAGAGGTCAAGCCGCGTCTCGCTTCGGGATTTTCGCAGTTCGTCTCCTACGTAATCAACGTTTTCCACGGGGACTTTGGACTTTCCTACAGCCAGTATCCGAAGCCCGTCCTTGAAATCATCAAGGAATCGCTTCCGTGGACGCTCGCTATCCAGTTCCCGACGATTGTCCTCGGCTGGATTTTCGGAAACCTCCTCGGAGCCTATGCCGCCTACAAGCGCGGAATCTTTGACAAGGTCTTCTTCCCGGTGGCGATGTTCCTGAACGGGATTCCCTACTTTGTGTTCGGTATGCTTCTGGTGGCGCTGTTCTCGATTACGCTCGGATGGTTCCCGGCGATGAACGCTTACGGCATGGACGTGATTCCGGGGTTCAACTGGGCGTTTATCAAGTCCGTCGGATTCTATTACGTTCTCCCGTTCTTCTCCTGCTTCCCGATTCTCGCTTCGGGCCAGGCGACCGGTATGCGCTCCATGGCGATTTACGAACTCGGAACGGATTACATGAAGTATGCGAAGTGGCTCGGTCTTCGCGAAGGAAAGATCATCGGCTACGTGTTCCGCAACGCGATGCTTCCGCAGCTCACCGGTCTTGCCCAGTCTCTCGGTGCGATGGTCGGCGGAGCCCTCATCACCGAAATGATTTTCTCTTATCCGGGACTTGGCATGGCGATGCTCACCGCTATCCAGCAGAACGACTATGCGACGATTCAGGGCTGCACGCTCATGATTTCGACCTGCGTCTTACTCGCCAACTTCCTCGTGGATATCCTGATCGCTGTCTTTGACCCGCGTGTCAAGGCCGGTTTGCAGATGGGAGGTAAATAACATGTTGAAACTTCTCAAGAACTTAATGAAGTCGCCGATGTTCGTTATCGGTGTCGCGATTTTCTTCCTGTCGCTCTTTGTTGCGATTTTTGGACCGCTCTTTTACCACGTCGATATCAATGCGCGCGATATTGTGGCGGGACCTTATGCACCGTCGAGTTCGGAACATCTATTGGGAACGGACCATCTGGGTCGCGACTACGTGTCGCTCCTGATCGCCGGTCTCCGTTCTTCGCTGTATGTAGGCTTGATCGCGGGCGTCATTGCAACGACAATCGGTGTTTTCATCGGGCTTTTCGGCGGTTTCCGCGGTGGCTGGATCGATGAAATCCTGAACATGGGAACAAACTTGTTTATCGTTATCCCGCAGTTCGTTATCCTGGTTCTCATCAGCTCGGCGGTGAAGGAAGGGCGTTCGCTCACGCTTATCGGTCTCATCATCGGTCTCACTTCGTGGAGCTGGTCGGCTCGTGCCGTGCGCGCCCAGGCGTCCTCGCTCCGCAGCCGTGACCACATCGCGCTCGCCCGGATGAACGGTGCCGGTTCCCTGAAAATCGTTGTCAAGCACGTTTTGCCGTATCTGCTTTCCTACGTGTTCATGGTCTTTATCATGCAGGTGTCTTCGGGAATCCTTTCCGAGGCTTCCATTTCGATGATAGGTCTCGGTCCTCTGGATTCCACGTCGCTCGGTATTATCTTGAACCAGGCGAAGGATAACGGTGCGCTTTCGGACAGCATCTGGATTGCGTTCCTCCCGGCGACGCTTGTCATCACCTTGACCGTGTTCGCTCTGTATCTCATCAATACGTCGATGGAAGGCGTATTCAACCCGCGTCTTCGCAAGTAAGAGGTAGCTATGTCAGACAATGTTTTTGAAGTAGAACACCTGAGCCTCTATTATCTCGGACGTTTTGGCGACAAGACGCACGCTGTGACGGATGTTTCCTTTTCGATGAAGCAGGGCGAAATCCTGGGAATCGCCGGGGAATCGGGTTGCGGAAAATCAACGCTCGTGAGCGGCCTCATGGGAATGTGCATCCCGCCGCTCTACCCGGAAGGCGGCGACGTCCGCGTCAAGAACGGCGACAAGATGGAGTCGCTGATGAACCGTTCCATCGAGGATATCCGGGCGAATGTCCTCGCCCAGAAGGTCTCTATGATTCCGCAGGGCGCTTTCAATGCGCTGAACCCTGTCCGCAAAATCAAGGATATCGCGGCGGACGTCATCGCGGCGCACGAGCAGCCGGGCAAGGCCTTGGACAAGAAGGAAATCTACGACCGCCTGTGCGAACGTTTCGACCTTTTCGGAATGGACACGAAGCGCGTCCTGAATTCGTTCCCGATCCAGCTGACCGCCGGTGAACGCCAGCGTTCCGTTATCGGAATTTCGACGCTTCTCAACCCGCAGATGGTGATTGCCGACGAGCCGACTTCCGCGCTCGACGTTTCCACGCAGAAGGAAGTTATCAAGATGATTTTCGACCTTCTCGACAAGGGAATCTTCTCGACGATGATTTTCATCACGCACGAGCTTCCGCTGCTTTACCATGTAGCGGACAATATCGCAATTATGTATGCGGGCGAAATCGTGGAAAAAGGAAGTGCGGAACAGGTCGTGAAGGATCCGCGTCATCCTTATACCAAGGCGTTGATGGGCGCCATGCTCAGCACGGAAGCGAGCCAGCGTTCCCGCCATCCGGTGGCGATCGAAGGCGCTCCGCCGAGCCTCAAGAACAAGATTGTCGGCTGCCGCTTCGCTCCGCGTTGCAAGGTGGCGTGTGAAGATTGCAAGAAAAATGCCCAGAACCTCCGCGTTGTCGGCGGTCGTGATGTGAGGTGCGATTATGCAAACTGATAAGGCTGTCGTTTTTTCCGCCCGGAACGTTTCGAAGGAATTTGGCGCGGGCAAGAACCTGAAGGTCGCCGTGAGCGATGTCTCGTTCGACATCTACGATGAAGAGTTCATTTCGATTGTCGGCGGCTCGGGCTGCGGCAAGTCCGTCTTGGCGAAGATCATGCTCGGACTTTACAAGCCGACGAGCGGTGAATTTCTCTATCGCGGGCATCAGATCAAGAATCTGAAGGATCATTGGAACGAAGTCCAGTCGGTGTTCCAGGATCCGTTCGGCTGCTTCAACCAATTCTTTACGATCCGCTCCCAGCTCGAAGATTCCCTGAATATTCTCAAGGACAAGCCGAGCAAGGAAGAGGTTCGCCGTCGCGTCGATGAAGGTCTTCTCGCGGTGAACGTCACTCCGGCGGATATCGAAGGAAAGTATCCGTTTGAACTTTCCGGTGGACAGATGCAGCGTATGCTGCTCGCCCGAATCTTTGCGCTTCGCCCGAAGGTCCTGATCGCCGACGAGGCGACTTCGATGGTCGATGCCTGCGTCCGCGCGAACATCCTCGACTATCTCCGCAAGCTGAAAGACCAGCTCAAGATGACGGTCGTCTTTGTGACGCACGACATCGGGCTTGCCAACTATGTGAGCGACCGGATTTTCATCATGCACGAAGGCAAGATCGTGAACCAGGGAACGCCTGCCGAGGTTCTTGACCATACGACGGAGCCGAATACGCTTCGCCTGCTCGACGATATTCCCGAAGTGCACAAGGACGAGTGGATTCCGAACAGCCACCGTTCCAAGAAGCACCAGGCGGAAGTCGCGGCCAAGTAGGTTGTCGTTTCGCTTTTAAGAAAATGGTCGTTTCAAAAACGGCCATTTTTTGTTCAAACTAAATTTGGAAATTTGCCAAGTAGGAAGCCATGCAGCCGATTCGAAGCATTGCGATTCTCGCCCATGTCGATGCGGGCAAGACGACGCTTTCCGAGCGGATTCTCTTTACCGCGGGCGAAGTACGCCTTCCGGGAAACGTGGAAGATGGCCTGGCGACGATGGATTATCTGCCCGAGGAGCGGGAACGCGGCATTACGATTGAATCGGGCGTGGCGCATTTTGAATGGCGCGGGACTTGGTTCAATTTCATCGATACGCCGGGACATGTGGATTTTGGCGCCGAAGTCGATATGGCGTTGTCGGCTGTGGATGGAGCGGTTCTCGTTGTTTCTGCGGTGGACGGTGTGGAAACGCAGACGCTTTCCGCCTGGAAAAAGCTGCGGGCAAGCGGAGTCCGCACCATTGTTTTCATCAATAAATTGGACAATCCGGCAAGCTCGCTTGACGAAACGTTAATCGCTATCGAGGAATATCTCGGGGCGCGGCCCGTGCTGCTTTCCATTCCGGAATTTGAAGAGGCGCGGGGCGAACGGAAGATTCGCTCCGAGCTTGATATCGTGAGCGGGACGAGGCTCGTGCTTTCGGATGGACGGGAAGAACCCGAGGCGATTGGAGATGCCGCGGCGAAGTCTCGGTGGAAAGGTGCGTTTGCGGAAGCGGTGGAGGCTGCCTCCGAATTCGACGATGAAATTTTGTCGCTTGCGCTTGACGGGAGAAGTGTTCCGCCGAAGATGCTTGTGCGCGGACTGAAAGCTCTCGCCGCTTCGGACAAGTATGTTCTTTGCTATGCGGGTTCCGCCAAGGAAAATCTCGGCGTGCGCAGCCTGATGACCGGGCTTTCGTTCTTCTTGCCGGATCCGCCGAAGTTCGGAAAAAAGCACTTGGGCGAAGTAATCCGCTTGCGGCATTTCCTGGGAAACGGGGAGGTGGCGCTGTTTCGCGGCATGGCGAATCTCGAAAAGGCGAAGTGGCCCGAAGGCTTTGAATTTTTCCGATTGAAGGCTTCGGCTCTCGAACCGGTTCCGCGGATTTTGGCTGGCGACATCTACGCGCTCCGCTCAGCGCAGGAACTTTCGCTCGGGGAAAGAATCTCCATCGACGGGACGGTCGAAAAAGGGAACGTTTTGCCGAAACGCTATGACTCGCTTTTGCAGACGCATCTCGAATGCGCTCATGCGGAAGATTTTTCATCGGTGGAAAGGAATCTCCGGTTGCTGTGCCGGATGGATCCGTCTATCCGGGTGACGCCGCATCCCGAAGCCGGATTCTGGGTCTTGCATACGGTCGGCGAAGTCCAGTTGGAAGTGATTCTCGAACGGCTCAAGCGGGAATTCGGTTGTGACGTCCGGGCGGGAAATCCCGATGTGCTGTGGCAGGAACGCTTGAACGATTCTCTTTCTCCTGTGGAAAATTCTTTCTGTGCGGGGCCGTTTTCAGTGAAGCTTTCGCTCGCCGCCAAAAGGCTCCCTGAAACTTCGACGGAAGTTTCGCTTGCGGGGAGCGCCTTGAAGGGCCTTTCGCCCGATGTTCTCGCAGGGCTCCGGTCGGCGATTTCGGAATGCGCTTCGATTGGCGTTTTGGGAAAGGGCGCGCTCGTCGGGGTCGAATTTTTAATTGATGAATTTTCCGCGGTCGAAAACGCTCCGGTCCCGATGATCAAGAAAGCTTGTGCGGATGCGGTGGAAAAGCTCGTTCGCCCATCGGATATATGCCTGTATGAACCTTACATGGAGCTTTCGCTCGAATGCCCGGCGGAATATGCGGGGCTTCTCGGCGGAGACATTTTGGCCCGCGAAGGGAAAATCGTCTCGGTCGGCGGAAACGGCGTCTTGCATTCGTTTGTCGCGGAACTCCCGCTGCGGAAGCTGTTCGGCTATGCGACGGCGGTTCGCTCCGGGTGCAAGGGCCGCGCGGAATATTCGATGCGGCTTTTGGAGTATCGAAGGGCGGAGTGCTAGGAATTGGAATGATTAGAACCGCGGACGGTCTAGGTTTAGGGAGTAGGGATTAGGGAGTGGTTTATGAAGGTTTAAGTTTAGTGAATAGTGGTTAGTGGCTAGAACTTTTGACGGTTAAATTTTTGGGGCGAGCTAAGCGGGACACGGGGCTGCTTAGCGAACGGATTCCGTGTACTG
>JBNMGX010000059.1:0-9573 GCA_050872465.1 Hallerella sp. | reverse complement strand
TTGTTTTTTTAGTCATTCGTCTTGTCGATAACTCGTTGCGTAGAATTCCGATAAAAAAATCGGACTTTGAAAATCCGATTTTGATAGGGCTTGAAAAAAATTCCTAGGGATTTGCGTCCGCACAGCAGCGGAAACCGACGAAATTATACTGGTTTTGCGGGTAGAAGCTGTATTTCGTATCGGTGCACTTGCTCTCGTTTTGCGTATCCCAGGCTCCGCCGGCGACCAGATACCTGTTCGGCATTTCCTTGGCCGGCGTATCCGTCCATTCCCACAGGTTTCCGTTCATGTCGTACATCCCATACCAGCTGCGGCATTCTTCCTTGCGTCCGGCGCGCCGGGCCGATTTTGTGTTGGTATTGCACTTGAAAGGCTTGTAGGAAGTGCCGTAGGAATAGCGGAAACCGTCTTTGCCTTTGCAGGCGATGGACCATTCGTCAAATCGGCAGAGGCGTTTTCCGGCCTGTTCGCAGAGCTTTACCGCTTCGTCGTGGGAAACCATGTCCTTGACGACCGCTTCCGGCTGGTTTGGGTATTCGTAGGCATCGACGCAGACGGTTTTTCCGTTTACGGGAACCGGGTAGGCGTTCTTGCCGCATACGTTGTCGCTCGCCATATCGTAATGGACGCTTTGCCATGCGGAACGGTTCCCGGCGGAATCTTCGGCAAAGTAAAAGACGTCGCCCGTCTTGTTGTAGGTGACGGGAGTTGTCAATTCCTCGATATGGGCGGTATCTCCGATGGAGTAGAATGTCTTGCACTTGATTTCGTCGCACTTGACTTTCAGCTGAATAGGTTCGTAATAACGCCCGGTCGGCGGGACGATTGTCGCTTCGGGCGGGATGGAATCCCGGTTGGCATAGGCGATGCTATCGGCCTTGCGGAGGCTGTCCGCTCTTTGGATGCTGTCGCGCAGGGATTTTCGGGCTTGCTCGATGCTGTCCCGGTTTACCTTGGGGACGTTTCTGGGCTTGCTCTTCGCTTCCGCTTTTGGCTTCGGGGTGGAGTCGAGCGTTTCTTCCTGAACGGTTGGGAGCGTGTCCGGGCTGATGACCGAATCCCGTTTTTCCGGGATATTTTGCTTTTCGCCTTCGTCGGTTTTCGGCGTTTCTCGCATTTCGCTTTTCATCTTCGAAAGTTCGCACTGGACGATAAACAGTGCGGAAAGAAGGAAAATCATCAGGATGAGTACGGTCCAGCGATTGCGTTTTTTCTTGCAGTTTTCACGAAAATCTTTATTCTGTTCCATGGGGAAACTCCGGTTAAAACGGCGTTACTTTTTGTTCGAAGACGAGCTTTCGAAAAGGTCGTGCCAATGGCGCTTGATTTCCTCTTCGACTTCCTTGGGACTGAGCTTGCGGCGGAGGGTGGTCCGGTAGGCGATGGAGATGTAGCCCGTCTCTTCCGATACGACGATGACCAGTGCGTCGCTTTCTGCGGCGAGGGCAATCGCTGCGCGGTGACGCATTCCGTATGCCGAATCCTTCTCGGAGGAAATCGTCGGAAGGGGCAGGATGCAACCCGCGGCGACTATCGAGCGGCTGTTGAGGATGACTGCCCCGTCATGCAATGCGGAATTGGGGAAGAAAAGAGCTCGCAAAAGTCTGGAGCTGATGCGCGCATTGAGAAGTTCTCCCGTGTCTGCGTAGTTGCGGAGACCTACACGGTTTTCGAGAACGATGAGCGCACCGAACTGGTTCTTTGCCAGATCCTGTACCGCTGTGCTGATTTCGCTTGCTACCTTGTCGAGACCGCTCTGGTGGAAAAAAAGCGTTTTCAAGTTCATGCGTGCCGCGGACTGGCCGATTCGGGTTAGCGCTCCGCGGATTTCCGGCTGGAAGAGGATGACGATGGCGATGATTCCCAAAGTCGCCAGGTTGCTGAGAATCCAGACGACAGTGTGCAGCTCCCACCACTGCGCAAGGAACCAGACGATGAGAAGAAGCCCGCCGCCGATAAACATCTGTACGGCACGAGTTCCCCGAAAGAGCAGAAAAACGTAATAGGCGACAATCGATACCAAAAAGATGTCGAGCAGGTCGGCAAAGCGAACATCGATGACATCGAACAGCTTAAACAGATTCATGGCGGAACGCCTTGAGAAGTTTTAGCGATTCGACAGCCTCGCGCACATCGTGGACACGGATGACGGTTGCTCCGGAAAGCGCGGTCAGAATCCCGGAAACTACCGTGGGAATCAGACGGTCGCTGGTTTCGAACCCCGGAATCTTTCCGATGTAGGATTTCCTTGACATGCCGTAGAGAACGGGGAAGCCCGTTTCGATAAAAGCTTCGACGTTTGCGATTAAATCCAGGTTATTCCGGAGATCCTTGCCGAATCCGATGCCGGGATCGAGACAGATTGTCTCTTCTTCAACGCCGAGTTCGGTTAATTTGTGCGCAGCTTCGAGGAGGGCGGTTTTCACTTCGAGGACGACATCGCTGTATGGCGAGAAGTCCTGCTGCATCGTACCGAAATTTCCCCGCATGTGGTTGAGAACGCTCGACGCATGGGTTTCCGCAATGGTCCTTGCCATGTTCGGATCGAATTCCAGTGCGCTGATGTCGTTTACGATATGGGCGCCAGCTCTCATGCTTTCCCGCGCAACTTCCGACTTGACCGTATCGACAGAAATCCAGAAGTTCCGTTGCGAAAGAAGCGGGACTAGTTTTTTTATCAGCGGAACGACCCTTTCGATTTCTTCCGCTGCGGAGACGGACTTGGCGCCCGGTCGGGAACTTTCCCCGCCGATGTCGAGAATCTGCGCTCCTTCGTCTAGCAGTTTCTTGGCGTGTTCGTATGCCGCGTCGAGTGTATTATGTTTTCCACCGTCAAAAAAACTGTCCGGTGTGACGTTGACGATTCCCATGACGCTCGTGACCGGACGTCCGGAGATAAACGCATCGCCGATTTTCCACGGGTTCGTATGGGCTTTTTCCAGATAGTCGCAGAACATGCTTAGGCCTTTTCTCCTTCGGCTCCAGGGGCGGGCGTTGCCGGGACGATTTGCGCCGGGATGCTTTCGGGACGCCCCGGATCGGGAGGAGGCTCTTCGTCCTTGCGTTCCTGTTCGCGCTTTTTCGCCATCTGTTCCTGGAAAAGGTAGGTGCGGCTCTTTTTCGTGTGGTCGAGCTTTTCGCCTGCGACGACGCGATCGATTTCGTCTCGGTCGAGAACTTCGTATTCAAAGAGGGCGTTACCCAAGAGGTCGAGTTTTTCGCGGTTTTCGGTGAGAAGTTCGCGCGCTTTTTCGGCGAGACGCTTGACCAGGCTGTTGATCGCCCCGTCAATCGCTTCCGCCATCTTTTCGGACATTTCCTTGGGCTTGCTGATTTCGCGTCCGAGGAAGATTTCTCCGTCGTTTCGGCTGTAGCAGAGAGGCCCGATTTCATCGTCAAAGCCCCACTCGGTGACCATCTTGCGGGCGAGTTCCGTGGCGCGGGCTATATCGTTGGACGCTCCCGTGCTCTGGTGGTTGAACACGATGAGTTCGGCGAGCCTTCCCGACATGAGAATCATGATATTCTCTTCGGCGCTTTCCTTTGACATGGAAACCCGGTCGCTTTCGGGAAGCGACATCGTGACGCCTAGAGCGCGCCCCCGGGGGATGATCGTTATCTTGTGCAGCGGGTCGGCATGCTTGCAGAGAAGGGTCATCAGGGCGTGTCCCGCTTCGTGGAATGCCGTATGCCGCTTTTCCTCGTCCGACATGAGAAGCGTTCTGTGTTCCGCACCCATGGCGAGCTTGTCGCGGGCTTCTTCGAAATCCTGCTTGGTCACTTTCTTGTTGTCAAAGCGGGCGGCGAGGAGGGCCGCTTCGTTGATGAGGTTTTCGAGTTCCGCTCCGGCGAGTCCGGGCGTTCCCCGTGCGATGTCCTTGATATCTACATCGCTTGCCAGAGGGACCTTGCGCTTTTTCAGGTGGACTTTCAGGATTTCTTCGCGCCCGACCAGGTCCGGCAATCCGACTGTAATCTGCCGGTCGAAACGTCCCGGGCGGAGAAGCGCCTTGTCGAGAACATCCGGGCGGTTTGTCGCCGCAATCAGGATGACGCCTTCGTTTGCGCTGAAACCGTCCATCTCGACGAGAAGCTGGTTCAAGGTCTGTTCGCGTTCGTCATGTCCGCCGCCGAGGCCCGCTCCGCGCTGACGACCCACCGCATCGATTTCGTCGATGAAGAGAATGCAGGGAGCGTTTTTCTTTCCCATGTCGAACAGGTCGCGGACGCGCGCAGCGCCGACGCCTACAAACATTTCGACAAAGTCCGAACCGGACATGCTGAAAAACGGGACGCCCGCTTCGCCGGCAACAGCCCGGGCGAGAAGAGTCTTTCCGGTTCCCGGAGGCCCGACTAGCAGGGCGCCTTTGGGAATGCGTCCTCCGAGTGCATCGTACTTTTTCGGGTCTTTTAAAAACTGGACGATTTCTTCGAGGTCCGCTTTCGCTTCGTCACAGCCGGCGACATCCTTGAATGTTGTCTTGGTCTTTCCGTTTTCGTTCAGCTGGCGGGCCTTGCTCTTGCCAAACGAGAACATCCCCATGCCGCCTTTTCCGCCGCCGGCCTGGCGCGCCATCATATACCAGAAGAACGCGATGAGAAGGATGGCGGGGAGAAATGCGAAAATCCGATCGAGCCAGCTGGTCGTTTCATGTTCCACCCGTACCTTGATGTGCTTCGTCTTTTCCCAGTTGTCTATCTGTTCGCTGGTCAGGTTCAGGACGTGGCTCGAAAAGGCGACCGTGTGGCTGGAATTCTGGTTGTTCCGTGCAAGCTTGGAAAGGAAACCCGTTTGCTTTTCGCTTTTCTCGATTTCTTCGGGCGTCATCGTGCGGGAGCCTTCGATCATGATGCCGTCGAGAGTGCGCTGTAACCTCAGACTCTTGATTTCCGTCGTCGAATCGTTCATCATCGCGAAAAAATCCGTCCGCGTGAGGTCTAGCGAAGTATCGTCATTGTAAAGGCGCATAAAGAAAAGCGCCATCAGAAGCATCGTCGCTATCAGGAAAAAGTTCCTGTTGTGAAATGCCGAAGGCGCTTTGGGCTTATTACTCATAAGTTTCCTTTATCAAGAGGAGGAATCCCGCCAATGCGGAGAATTCGGTGACCTTGCGAGAAGAGAGGTATCGAATCTCTTGCGAAAAGCGGAACGCCGTTTTCTTCGAACCATTTTTTGAGCGCTTTGGGATGGCTGCGGAGGGGGGTGTAAATGTCGCCGTTCTTCCGAAACCGCCATTTGCCGAAAAAGGTTTCTGCTTGTCCGAAAAAATACAAATTATGGGAAATGTCGGTCCGCAAATCTTTGCAAAACCAAAGGATATGGCGGGATTTTTCAAACAGGAGTGTCTTGTCCCGATTGGCGAAGTTCGAAAGAAAAGCCGTTTTGGCTGGATACGAAAATCCAAGAGCGTCAAGCCAGATGCGCAAAAGCGTTGACGCTCCGCAAGGATATTTTTGGACGAGGTTTTCCCATGCGAAATCGTGTAGGGCGAGAACCTGGCGGTAGGGAGACGTTCTCGCAGGAAAGGGCCAGAGTCTTGGCGGTACGAGATAAGGGGAAAAGAATTTCTGAAGCGTTTCGAAAATTTTAGGATAGGTTTTGCGGGAAAGTTCGGCGATTCGGGAAAGCCTGTCGATTGCCTGAAAATCCTCCTTGGCGATTTTGGGGAGAAGTCGCTTGCGGATGGAATTCCGTGCAAAGGTTTCGTCCGCATTGCTTTCGTCTTCTCGAAAATCCAGTCGAAAGTGTTTTGCGTAGGCGAGAAGCTGTTCTTTTTTTACGGAGAGGAACGGTCGAACGATGCCGTCTTCTCGGCACGGCTGGATGCCTTGGAGCCCTTTGAGATTAGTTCCGCGCAAAATCCGCATCAGGAGCGTTTCCGCCTGGTCGTTTGCGTGGTGTGCGGTGAGAATGTTCTCCGCTCGGACTTCCGGAAGGGATGCGATTTCGTGCAAGGCCTTGTAGCGTGCGATTCGGGCGTTCTCTTCAATAGAACCATGCGATTTGAGAAAATTTCCGTCAAGATGCCTGATAAAAAAAGGGACGTTTAATTTGTATGCGAAATTTTGTACGAATTCAGCGTCTTGCTCCGCATTCTTTCGAAGCCCGTGGTGGATGTGCGCGATTCCCGCCCAGGAAAACTGCAAACTTTTTTGATTGCGTATAAAGTAATCTGCCAAGCATACGGAATCCAGACCGCCCGATACGGCGAGAAGAATTCGCTTACCTTTAACTTTTTCGGATGAAACCTGAATTGCGTCCAAAGGAAAAACTATCGGATTTTACTGGTCTTGAAGAAACAGGAGCGCGCTCCCGTGTGGCAGGCGACTTGTTTTCCGTGCATCCGGACTTTGAAAAGCAGTGCATCGCTGTCGCAGTCCGCAGACCATTCGACGACAGTCATCACGTTCCCGCTGGTATCGCCTTTGTGCCAATACTCTTTGCGGCTGCGGCTCCAGAAAACCATTTCTCCGCATTCGATTGTCCGGCGAAGCGCTTCCTTGTCCATCCAGGCGAGCATCAGAACGTCGTCCTTGTCCGCATCCTGGACGATTGCCGGCGACAGCATCTTGTCCCCGCTGGGAATATCAAACCGGACGCTTGCAAAAATTTCTTCCTGGTTCATCGAAAACCTCTTGGATTGAATTTAGGTGCGCAACTGGCCGTTTCCGACGAGAATCCACTTATAGCTGCAAAGGCTTTCGACTCCCATCGGGCCCCGGGCGTGGATCTTGTCGGTTGAAATGCCGACTTCCGCTCCGAGACCGTAAACGCCTCCGTCGGCAAGGCGTGTGCTGGCGTTTACCATGACGCTTGACGAATCGACATTGCTTACAAAGTAATCGATTGCGGATTTGTCGCTTGCGACGATGGATTCCGTGTGCCGGCTGGAATATTTTTCGATATGTTCGCAGGCCGCCTTTACGCCTTCGACAAAACGGACGCTTAGTTTGTAGGCGAGATATTCTTGCCGGTAGTTGGAATCGTCTCCGATGAACTTTGCGTCGGGAATGCGGGTCAGGGCAAGGCTGTCGCCAAACAGCTCCACCTTTTTTTCACGCAGCGGGGCGAGAATTTTTTGAACCGCTTCATTGGAAAGGGCGTTATCAAGGAGAAGCGTCTCCATGGAATTGCACGTGCCCGGGCGTTGCGTCTTGGCGTTATCGACGATTCGGGCAGCCATTTCGATGTCCGCCGACTTATCGACATAGACGTGGCAGATTCCGTTGAAGTGCTTGATGACCGGAATGGAACTCTGCTCTACGACAGCGCGGATTAGGTTTTCGCCGCCGCGGGGAATTACCAGGTCCAGATATTCCCGCATTTTGAGCAACGCGCTGACGATCGCATGGTCCGGAAATTCCACCAGCTGGACGGCACTTGAATCGATACCGAATTTAGACAGGGAGTCCTGAAAAATTTGGGCGAGGATCTTTGACGAGTGAAGCGATTCCTTTCCCCCGCGGAGGATGACGGAATTTCCCGCCTTGAAACAAAGCGCTGCGCCGTCGATGGTGACGTTCGGGCGGCTTTCGTAGATAAAGAATACGCTTCCGAGCGGAACGCTTACTCGGGAAATTTCCGCACCGTTTTCGAGTGTACGCTTTTCGAGAATTTTTCCCAGCGGATCGGGAAAGGATGCGATCTGTTCCGCACCTTTCGCCATGAGTTCGATGCGGTCGTGGTTGAGCGTCAACCGGTCGAGCTTTGCCGGGGCGAGGAATTGGCGGTTCGCTTCGATATCCTTCCTGTTCTCTTTAAGAATTTTTGCTTCGTTTGTGCGGAGCGAAGTGGCTACGTGATGAAGAATCCGGTTTCGGGTGTCTGCCGAAACGGTTCGGATATTTGCAGAAGCTGTCCGCGCATTCCGGGCGAGCTTCAGGGCATAGTTTTGAATATCTTCGGAAGTCATGGTTCAAATCTAGAAATTCCGCAAACGTTTACCAGGTGACGCCCAGTTTTCCGCTTGCGCGGTAGCCTCGGTAGTCGCCGGTGTAAAAACTCTGCTCGTAGTCGGCGAAGAGCCATTCGAAAGGCGTTACGCGAATGCCGAATCCAAATTCTCCGTAACGCTTTGTCGTTTTCGAATCGAGGAATGTCCGGTCTGTTCGATCGTATGGCGAATGGATGTCGTAGATGTTTCCGCCGAAGCTGGAATCCTTGGCTACGCTTGATGCAAAAATCTTGATTTCGACATTCCTGTATTCTGCTTTAATTTGTGTGTAAAACTCGCGGGCGTTCGGTCCGAGATTGGAGCCGAGGCTTTGCCCGTAATGCGAATAGGCGTAGGCTTTCCCCTTGTGATGCGTATAGACCCAAGGTTCGATCCAGGTAAATTCCGAATTGTACGAGAAGAGAACGGGTCCGATCTTCCGTCTATCCGTTGCTATTCCGATGCTTGCCGCCCACTTGTTTCCCCACCAGGAGTCGTCGAACATACTGGTGATTTTTTTCATGTCGTCCCAGAACATTTCACCGTAAAGCTCCCAGTTTGGAATGGTTTTCACCCGGATGTCAAATCCTAGTCCTGTATTTTCCAAGTCGCCCGTGTAATGCTGCGCGAAGATGTAGGGGACGAACGGTGCCGCATAAAGCCACTGGAAATCCCTGTCTGTACTGTCGGCATCCAGATTGGGATTGCTCTTCGCGTTTTCGACTGTCGAACCGTAGATGAGTGTTTCCGAAATTCCGAATTCAATGTCGAAGGGGAGCGCGAAATTTAAGCGATGCGCATGGAAAAATTTGTCCTTGTGTTTGTCGTGGTAAAGCTTTCCTGAATATTGGGTGTAGCTGACGGGGCCGACTTTCAGTTCGTAGCCGAAATAGGGGGTTGGCGCGGGCATGGAAATCCGGTCGGTTGAATCCATCCACGGGCGATAGGGATTGTCATTTCCGCGGAGTATGAGCTTGTTCCTTCTCGCCGGTCCGAAAGCGAGATAGTCGATTCCACCCATGAGTTTTACGATATCCCGGATGCTGTATTCGCTCGTCGCTGTGAAGTAGTCCCATGTGCGGTTCTTGTCGCTCTGTACATTTACCGGAATTCCGTTGTACGGATTGTAGCCGGGATCCGTATAGATTCGGTTTGTCCTGTCTGTCATGACACTTGCGGATGCGCGGAAGGTAAAATTCTTGAGGATGGATCCGTTTACATATAAATTAACAAAAAGGCTGTTCTCGATATGCTTGTCATCCTTGGCGGTATTTGAGAATCGGGAAACGCTAAGCGAATCTCCCAAGGTTCCCCGGATACGGAAAAAGGTTGCCGAATCACCGAACCCGATATGGCCGGGGACCGCTGCGGAAAGGGAAAGTGCGGATAGGAGAAGAAAAAGAAAGATGTGTTTCATCATCGCTTGAATTTAAAAAGTCCTATGGAAAAGAGAAAGAGGACAAGATGAATTTGCGCATTTTCCCGTGCTTCTTTTGAAAAGAAAATTTTCGGCAGTAGCAAAATGACGCGGAGAAGGCTACGGGACATGCGAAATGTTCGCGAAAGAAAGACTCCCTTGGCTCCGAAATACTTCCGGTAAAAATCAAGTTGCGACGAATCATGCTGTAGGCTTCGCGAT
>JBNMGX010000058.1:0-9594 GCA_050872465.1 Hallerella sp. | reverse complement strand
GTCCTTGCGCTTTCTAGGAATTCCGCGTGAGAAATCTCGTCGTGAAGAGCTTCTCCTTTTAGGTGGGCTCCGCATACGGCAAATACAATCTTGGATTCAAATAGAGGCGCGACTTTTTCCGCAACATCGAAAAGCTTGAAATCGTCGAAGGCTTTGCCGACAATAGTGACGCCGAACGGAAACCGGGTGACCGCCGGGTCGGAGCTGTTGGAGAACCCCGCGGGAATGGCGAGAGCCGAATAATCCAGAAGGTTCATGTAATTTGTGTAGTAGCCCAGGTTGGAATTGAGCCGTATCGGATCTTTTTCGACTTCTCCTGTCCTGTAAATCGTTCCGACCGTCGGCGTGAGAAGAACATCGACCTTGGAAAATTCCCTGTCCGCAATTTTCTTTTTTCCTTGCAGCCGGTGAAAGCCGGTGAAAACTTCGGACGGGTGCGGAATTCTTTTTGGCGCAATGATGGATCTTGTTACCGGATGGATTGAATCCGGATGTTCTTCGATGAATTTTCCGACGGCTTCGTAACGCTCAAAAACCCAGGGACCTTCGTAGAGCAGGCGTGCAGCTTCCAGGAATGGGGAAAATGAGATGCTTACTTTTTTCCCTCCGGCTTTTTCAAAAATCGAGACGGCTTTGTCGAATGCCTTTCGGAAGTCCTCGTTCCCAAAAAAATCCAGTTCGGAATTTTCTGGAACGCCGAAAGTCCAGTTTTCCGGTAGCCTTTCCGCTTTTCCGTTTCCACACCACGGTGCGCTTCGGGAATAATCGTCTTCGATATCTTTGGCGGCGGCGATGGCCAGGATATATCTGGCATCGGAATGGTTCAAGGCGAAAATCGAAACGCAGTCTAGGCTTTTGCAGGCGGGAACGACTCCGCTTGTGCTAAGCAGTCCTCGCGTGGGCTTTACGCCGACCAAATTGTTGAAGGCGGCAGGAACCCTCCCGGAGCCGGCGGTATCGGTTCCTAGGGAAAAAGAGCATAGTCCGTAGGCGAGAGCGGCTGCGGAACCGGAGCTAGAACCGCCCGATATGTATTCGGGTGCAAACCGGTTGGGAATGGCTCCGTATGGCGATCGGATTCCGACAAGTCCTGTCGCAAACTGGTCCATGTTTGTCTTGCCTAGCGGAATCGCTCCGAGCTCGACGAGACGCTCGACGATAAACGCGGAACGCTTCGGCCTGTAAGAAAAATCGGGACATGCGGCGGTTGTTGGCAGACCTTCCAAATCGATGTTGTCCTTTACGGCAAACGGAATACCGTAAAGGGGAAGATCCGCCGGCGAATGGGCGTCCAGTCTTTTCAGGTAGGCGTCTAGCTGTTCGGACGATTCCCGTGAAATCCAGATGGAAGATGGGGCGTTTTCAATTCGCCTTAGCGATTCGTCGATAACCGCTCGCGGAGAAAGTTCATGGTTGCGGTAGGCATTTAGCAGGGATGAAATTCGATAGTCCATAAGATCCTCTACTTTGTAAAAGTATTTTATAAAGTAGTATAAAACTTCAAGGAATAGGGAAAAATTTTTCTTCTAAAAAATGCACGGACGCGTCCGGTTGGAAAATACGCACAACTATGTCATTGTAAAGAAATTTTAAAGACAAAAATGTTGCAAGAGTTCTAAGAACTTTCGAATGTCTAGGTCTGGCTTTTTAGAAATGTTTCCGCGGCGATTTTCGCAAGTCCGCTAAAATATTCCTCTTGCGAATTCGGTAAAAAGACGAGATGGGGGAGATTCGGACGGTTCAGGTGCCGGTGCATTTTTTCGTTAAGGCCTTGTGTTGAAAGCTCTTTGGCGAAGCCGCCTGTGAAAACGATGACGGCGGGATCGATGAAGACCACCGTTGCAAGCAGGACCTGCAGGAGGTAGGGAAACGCCGTGGAGAGATCGCTGAAGATCTCGACCTGTTTCTGCTTTTGGAATGGAAACGGAAAGTAGGAAAGTTCGCCGGCGAGGTTGGCGTTTCCGCACAGGATGTTGCCGTCAACGAGGAATCCGCCAGCGGGCGGATTGCCCTTTGGGACGAAGAGGATTGCAACGTTCCTTTCTTCGCTGTTTTTCTGGGAATAGCCCAGGGCTATCGCGTTCATGTCGTTCTCGATACGGACGGGAATTTTCAGCGTCTGGTAGAGTTCTTCGCCGAGGTTGGTACCGTTCAGTTTGGGAAAGTCGCAAAATTCGATGGTTCCTCCATGGACGCCGCCCTGGATCCCGATTGCGATGGCGCTGATTCTTGGATTTTTGAGCAGAATTTTCTGGATGCGTTTCTGGATTGTCTTTACATCGATTCGCCTTTCCCTGAACTCGCCTCTTTCGAGAAGATTCTTCTGGGCGTCGAAAATGCGGAAGTATATCGTTTGCGAGCCGCTTTCAAAAAGAGTGTATAAGCATAAAAATGGGTGTTTTGATGCGTTGTATCGGTAGGATCTTGCCGGACGTCCACCGCTTGACATTCGAAACTTTTCTTCGATGATTTCGCCTTTTTTTAATAGGTCGTTTAAGATATATCCGCAGGTTGCCGTGGTAAGGCCTGTCGCCTTGGAAAGTTCCGGCTTGGTAATTGTCCCGCAGTGCAGCAGGATGCGCTTTATTTTTTCGGTAGAATTGCTTGCCATGTTTCGAAACCCGTGAAAACGAGATACAATTTTGTCTTAACTTTATAAAATAATTTTAGAAAGTTGTCAATGGATTTCTTTGAAAAAAGAATGAAACGTTCGAAAAACGGGAAAATTTGAAAGAAAAAGCCGAAATGCCAAAAGTTGGTATTGTTTTTGCTTTGTTTTTTGCGAACATCTTTTCAAGCGAGGTCTTTATGAAAATGTTCAAGTTGATGACTGTCGGCGCCTTGGCTTTTGCCGCTTCCCTTTATGCGGAAAAACCTGTCCTGAAAATCGCCTATAGCGATTGGCCTGGATGGACCGCCTGGGAAATCGCGGACAAGAAAGGGTTCTTTAAAAAGCACGATGTGAATGTCAAGCTGGAATGGTTTGATTACGGACCGTCGATGGATGCGTTTGCCGCAAAAAAGGTCGATGCTGTCGGGGTGGCGAATGGCGATGCGATGGTCCTCAATGCGACCGGCGCGCGAAACGTGACGGTTCTAATCAACGATTACAGCAACGGAAACGATAAGATTGTCGGTGCTCCGGGTATCGCTTCTGTCAAGGATCTGAAAGGAAAAAAGGTCGGTGTGGAAATCGGATGCCTTTCCCATGCGCTCCTGATTAATGCGATTTTGAAAAACGGTCTGAAAGAGTCCGATGTCACCTTGGTGAATATGCCGACGCATCAAGCGGTACAAACCCTGGAAAGCGGAGAGATCTCGGCGGTTGTCGCTTGGGTTCCCCATTCAGTAAACGCTCTAGAAAAGGTGAGCGGATCCAAGGAGTTGTACACCAGTGCGAATGAACCGGGAATCATTTACGATGTCCTTGCCGTTTCCCAAGAATCCCTAATGAAGAACAAGGCGGAATGGGCAAAGGTCGTTGCTGCCTGGGATGATGTTGTCGCCTACATCAACGATCCGAAGAACAAGGCGGAGATGATTAAGATTTTGGCTGCTCGCGTCGGTGTTCCCGAGTCCCAATATGCGAAATTTATCGGCGGAACGCATTTCTTGCGGCTGAGCGAATCGGTCAAGTACTTTAAAAAGGACGATGGAAGTTACGGGTCGATTTACGGTTCTAGCAAGCGTGTCGATGAATTCTTCGTGAAAAACAAGGTCTATGACAAGCATGTCGATGTGAATCGCTATATCAATTCGTCTTTCACGGAAAACTTTCTGAAGGCGAAATAGCTTGCGTTAAAAACCATATAAAGTTATTCAACCCGGAATCAAGACATGAAATCTCCCATTGGTATTCGAAAGGAAATCGGAAAAAAAGGAACGATGATTCTCGCTGTTCTTTCCTTTTTACTGCCGCTTGCGATTTGGTGCACGGTGAGTTATGTGCCGTTTATTTACCATCCGCTAGTACACATTACGGATGCCGGTGGGAGCATGTTTTGTGAAGCCGGCGATGAAATCGCCAAGGAAAACTTCATCGAGGAAAATGAAAGCCTTCGCGATGCCGGTGAAAAGGAGATGAAGGGTTTTCGTGTAAATCCGGCTTACCTGCCGGCTCCGCACCAAGTGGCGATGGCGTTTGTGACGGCTTTTCGGACTCCGCCAAAACGCGATGGCGACGTCTGGTTCTACGAAAGCATTCTGCATTCGGTGCGAATCGTGTTCCTCGCGTTTTTCCTGTCGAGCCTTGTCGGAGTTCCGCTGGGAATTTTGAGCGGGGCGGTTCCCTTTGTCGAAAAGTTGACGGCGCCGTTTGTGGAATTTTTCCGGTATTTCCCTGCTCCTGTTTTTGGGGCGCTCGCCGTTGCGGTGTTGGGCATTAATGATGCTCCGAAAATCGCGATTATCATCATCGGGACTTTTTTCCAACAGGTTCCCATGATCAGTGCGACGACAAGGCGCGCCGACCCGGCTTTAACGGAAGCTGCCCGGACGCTTGGAGCGTCTCCGATGCGCGTCCTTTTTAAGGTCATCATTCCGGAAATCGCTCCGAAACTTTACAAGGATATGCGGATTCTTTTGGGATGGGCGTGGACCTATCTGATTGTGGCTGAAGTTGTCGGTACGAGTTCCGGTATCACATGGTTTATCAACCAACAAGCGAAATACCGAAACTTTGACAATGTCTATGCGGCAATTCTGATTCTTGGAATCATTGGGTTAAGCTGTGACATGATTCTCGGAAAACTCGGAAAGGATTTGTTTGCGTGGGAAGATGGCCGCATTGCGTTGCTCGGACGGATTCGTCGGGAGCTGATGGGACCGCGAAACTATGTATTTGCGTTTCGCTTGACAGCCGAAGAAAAAGCCTTGAAGGAAAAGAACAATGGAAAACTCTAAAATGATTCTTGAAGCGAAAAATGTCGTCAAGGAATTTCGCGAAAGCGATGGTAGCATCCGTCGCGTCCTGGATGGGATTTCCTTTGGCGTCCGGCGTCGGGAGTTTCTTTCGATCATCGGACCTTCGGGGTGCGGAAAATCGACGCTGATTCGCATTGCCGCTGGACTTGAAAACGCGACATCCGGAGAGTTCTTTCTCGATGGGAAAAAAGTTCTCGGAACCGGTGCGGAACGCGGAATGGTGTTCCAAAAGTACACGCTTTTCCCGTGGCTTTCGGTAAAGCAGAATGTGAGATTTGGCTTGGAAGCTTCCGGTTATGGAAATGACGATGCAGACGCTACCGCCTTGCAGTGGCTGCAAATTGTCGGGCTTGAAAAATATGCGAACTACTACCCGAAGCAGCTTTCCGGCGGGATGCAGCAACGCGTGGCGATTGCACGGGCGCTGGCTCCCCAGCCTCGAGTCCTGTTGATGGACGAACCCTTTGGCGCGCTCGATGCGCAGACGCGTTCCCAGATGCAGAAATATCTGCTTGAAGTCTGGAAAAACATCGATATTACGATTCTCTTCGTGACGCACGATCTGGATGAAGCCGTGTTCCTTTCGGATAGGATCTTGACGCTCCAGGCGAATCCGGGAAAGGTTCGCGAACTGGTAACGGTCGATGTTCCGCGGCCTCGGACGGAAGAGAGCCTGTTCCTTTCGGAATTCGTTTCTCTGCGAAAGCATGTCGAGAACTTGATCCATCCGGCGTCGGAAAAGGCACCGTGTGAAACTTTCAACATCGTAAACATGGTCGGCAGAAAGAATGCCGGCTGAAAACAGACAGAGGTAATCCTATGGAAAACGAAAAAGTCTTAAGTTCCAAAGTCATCGCTGGCGGCTGGAATTATTCGCGAATCGTGAAGAGAGGCCAGAAGATTCGCTTGACGGATTTGGAAGGCGGCGCAAACGCTTCGCTTCTCTGTTACAATGCGAAGAATTTTACGGAACGCTTCAATCTTGGCGACACGCTCAAAATCCAGCACATTTGCCGGATTGCGGAGAACTGCTGCCTTTACGGCGACATGGGACGGATTCTCCTGAGCGTCGTGAAGGATACGGTCGGGTGGCACGATCCGCTCTGCGGCTGCACCCATGCAAATCTTATCAAGGAACGTTTTGGCGTTCACGACTACCAGCATTTCCGCAACGATTTCTATCGCAACGGATATGATTCGCTTCTCGTGGAAATCGGAAAATACGGGATGACAAAGCGCGACTTTACGGAGCTTGTCAATTTCTTTTCGAAGGTCGTTGTCACGTCGGATGGAAAAATGACCTTTGTGGAAAACAATTCAAAGGCGGGAGACTTTGTGGAGCTTCGCGCGGAAATGGATACACTTGTCGTCATCGATACGGGAATGCATCCGCTGAATCCTTCGAAGGAGTATTTAAGAAAGCCGGTGAAGGTGGAACTTCTTCCGTGTGAAATTTCGACCGCCGACGATCCGTGCTTTACATGGTGCCCGGAAAATGCCCGAGGCTTTGCCAATACATTTGATTACAACCTTTAATCGGAGGTTCGCTATGTACACAAAGTATCTGGAAAGTTCGTTAAAGGAAGAAGACGCCGTCTATGTGGAAGATGTTCCTGCCGGGGAAGGCTGGCTGCATCTGATAAAGAAAGGCCAGACATTCCGGATTCTGGATCTGGAAGGAAATCAGGCCGTGGATACGCTTTTCATCAGCGCGAAGGATCCTTCGGAGCGATACAGTGTCCAGCAGACGGTGCAATGTCAGGCGAACTGCCTTGTCGGAGTAGGGACAAGGCTCTATTCAAACGATGACAATCCGATGCTTACCGTTGTCGCGGATACCTGCGGCGATCACGATACGCTCGGAAGCGCTTGCTCCTGCGAAAGCAATACATGCCGCTATTTGCTCGATAAACGTTATATGCACGCTTGCAGGGAATCCTTCTTGAAAGTCTTGCTCGCGATGCCGAATCTGGACAAACGCGACCAGGTGAACAATCTCAACTTTTTCATGTATGTCCCGTTTGACGAAAAGGGAAACCTGAACTTTGCCGATGGCATTTCAAGCCCGGGAAAGTATGTGGAAATGAAAGCGGAGATGGACGTGTATGCGGTCGTGAGCAATTGTCCGCAGCTGAACAATCCGTGCAATGCCTACAATCCCACTCCGGTTCGGATGCTGATTTGGGATTAAAGCGAGGTGAAGATGAATACGAAATTGCTTGAAAGCTCCAGAAATTTAAAGGATGCCGTCGCTGACGTGACCGTCTATGCGGGCGAGGGAAAGATGCTCCCCTTGAAGAAGGGGCAGGTCTTGCGCCTGATCGATGTCGAAGGAAACCAGTCCGGAGATGTGCAGATTTACAATGCGAACAATACCGCGGAAAGGTACAGTGCGCAGAATACGATTACGGCCCAGGTGAATACGATGATCGAACTCGGAACGGTCATTTTGTCGAACGACGGAAATCCGATGCTTACCGTTGTCGCGGATACGTGCGGCGAACACGATACGCTCGGAAGCGGGTGTTCCGCAGAAGGGAACGTGGTGCGCTATACGGACAAGACGCGCTATATGCACAGCTGCCGGGACACTTTCGTTCGGACGCTCCAGAATTTCGATATGGGAAAGCATGATCAGGTCTGCAACTTGAATTTTTTTACCAAGGTGATTCTCGATGACAAAGGTCGTTTGGAATTTGCCGACGGAATTTCCGGGCCTGGAAAGTATATCGAATTGCGGGCAGAAATGGATGTGCTTTTCCTGCTTTCGGATTGTGCGCAGCTGAACAATCCTTGCAACGATTACAATCCTACTCCGATTCGAATGGTCGTTTTCGATGACTGAGTTTATCTACAGATGCTTTACGCGAAAAGCCTTGGATGCCGCTTACGATAACACGCATGCGGTAAAGGATAGCGCGGATGTTCTGGAAGACTTTGAAATTCGCAGTCAAAAAATGGCTCGTGAGTTTTCAAAGACAATGGACATTCCTTATGGGATAAGACCTCGAGAAAAATTTGATTATTTTCCCGGAAATCCCGGAGAAGGGATATTCGTGTTTATTCATGGCGGTTATTGGCAGATGCGCCACAAGAATACGTTTCGCTTTTTGTCGAGAGGCCCGCTTTCCTTGGGGTTTCACGTAGCATCTGTAGGCTATACGCTCGCCCCGGAAATGAATTTGTATGAAATTGTGAACGAGGTTCGGATGGCTTTAAAAAGCATCTGCGCCTATTCCGAAAAATTCCAGGCGGATTCTCGGAAAGTGATTGTCTTGGGATGGTCTGCGGGCGGGCATTTGTGTGCGATGATGCTTGCGAATCCTTGCGTCGTCGGAGCGCTTGCCATTAGCGGAATCTATGACTTGGAACCGATTTCCAAGTGCTATCTGAACCAGGCGTTGAACCTTTCCGAAGAAGATGTTTTGCATTTGAGTCCGCTGCGAATCCCGTGCGTCCGAAAGCCGATGGCGATCGTGTGCGGTGAAGAGGAACTTCCCGAACTGCAGCGACAGAGCCTTTCGTTTGCCACGCTTCGCGCAGAGGAAAAAATTCCAGGTTCTTTCGAACTTCTCGAAAGCAGAAATCACTTTACGATTCTTCATGAACTCGAAGATGAAAATGGAACCCTAACACATATTCTTGAAAACTGGAGAAAGTAATATGTTTCAAAAAGTACTGATCGCCAATCGCGGCGAGATTGCCTGTCGGGTGATTCGTTCGCTGAAGGAAATGGGCGTCAAGTCGGTAGCCGTTTATTCGGATCCGGATGAAAGCGCAACGCATGTCCTGATGGCCGATGAAGCGGTCCGGATTGGGCCTTTCGCGGCGAAGGATAGCTATCTCAACGTCGATGCGATTTTAGCTGCCATCAAAAAGACAGGAGCGGATGCGGTCCATCCGGGATATGGATTTTTGAGCGAGAACGCCGAATTTGCAAAAACCTTGGAACAAAATGGAATTGCTTTTATCGGTCCGACGCCGACGCAGCTGACGGAATTTGGGTTGAAGCATCGCAGCAAGGAACTCGCCAAGGAATTCGGCGTGCCGCTTGTTCCGGGAACAGGCCTTTTGCAAAATATCGAAGAAGCGGTGACGTCTGCGGAAAAAATCGGCTATCCGATTATGTTAAAAAGTACAGCGGGTGGTGGCGGAATCGGGATGACTGTCTGCCGCAGCGAAAAGGAGCTTCGCGAAAGCTATGAACGCATCAAGCGGTTGAGCGAAAACAACTTTAAGAATGCGGGGCTTTTTGTCGAAAAGTATGTGGAACGCGGTCGCCATGTCGAAGTGCAGATCTTTGGCGACGGTGAAGGGAATGCGGTTGTTCTTGGCGAGCGAGACTGTTCGGTGCAACGGCGCAACCAGAAGGTCGTGGAAGAAACTCCCGCTCCGAATCTTCCCGAGGAAACGCGTCGGGAGTTGCATGCCGCTGCCTTGCGCCTTGTGCAGGGCGTCAAGTATCGCTCGGCGGGAACGGTGGAGTTTATTTACGATGCCAAAGAAGACAAGTTCTACTTTTTGGAAGTGAATACGCGCTTGCAGGTGGAGCACGGTGTAACGGAAACCGTCTTCGGCGTGGATCTTGTTCGCTGGATGATTGAACTTGCCGCCGGGATTCGCCCGTTTGAAATCGGAGAAACGTTTACGCCCAAAGGCCATGCGATGGAG
>JBNMGX010000057.1:0-9619 GCA_050872465.1 Hallerella sp. | reverse complement strand
TCGAAATCCGTTCCCATGTCGAGAAGCGTCCCGGCGGAATCTGCGATGGTCAGGTCCAGCGCAAATCCGAAATTGTGCACACTGCCGCGCCGCGGATTGGAAACATAATCGGCAAAAGGCGTCCCGACGACCGTTTCACGGAGTTTCGCCTGCGCATAGACAGGTCGCGAAGCATCGAAGACGACAAAACGAAATCCGGGCCTTTCCTTTTGCAGCAGCCGAATGGCCTTTCGAAATTTCTCGGCAGCCGCCCGCTGCAAGTAGGCGCGTTTCGCTCCGCAATACAGATCGTGCCCGGTGATGTTTTCGAAATTCGCATACCGCAAATCCAGGGAAACAAAGGGAAAGTGCGTTATCTCGACATAGGAGGAATCGCTCCGGACGAAATTTTCCCACTCGGCGTACGCGCGGCAAAAACGCAGAGGCTTCGCCGGACGTTTCGGTTGGAAAATTTCTTCGGAAAAGGCGACTGTCCAAAGCGACAAGCCAAGTATCGCCAGCACACTAAATCGCAAAGTTCGCCTCGACGCCGAACTGCAAGTAGATTCCCATGCCCTTCGCCATGAAAGGCACCAGGTCGAAGCCGTTCGAGGATCGCCCATCAAGATCCCTGGAGACCTGCGAACGTTCCCGCGCATTGTCCGTTCCGAGGAATTTCAGAGCGCCGATGTCCAACGCAGAGAACACGTTGTCCGCTTCGACGTAGAAACGCACCTTCCGGAAGAAGAACAGGCGTCCCGGCAAGTCGAGATTCACCCGGACATCCGTGCGGAATAAATCCGTAAACTCGTTGTAGTCGCGAATTTCCCTTGTTCCGAGAACTCCCGTCGAAGAATTCGAAGGCTTGATTCGGTAATAGTAGAGCGGGCGATGCCATCCGGCATGATGCGTAAGAATTACCGAGACCAGGGAATCCTTCCGCGGATAGTAGCGAAGCGATGTCGCCATATCCAGCCGGGAATTGGCGTCCCACGGAAGAGAGCGTCCATCGTCTAACGAATACTCGCCATAGACCGACGAAAGGTTCAGCCCTAGCGCAAAGTGGTGCAAGGTCCGAGCCTCGACCTTTGCGGCGGCCCCGAGAACCCAAGCGTTGTCCGCATTCGACAATTCGCGGTAATGCGCATAGGCAAGCGGAACCGGCAGTTCCGGGTTCAAGTAGAACCGTCCAAAACCGTGTGCGCTTATACTGAAACGCTTTTTTGCAAATCCCACGCCAAGCTTCGCCGAGGAACCGGTCACGATATCGCTTTCGAGCTTTCCCTCCGACCACGATTCCCGGAAATCGCCTCGCCAAGCGGCATTTCCAAACAGCCGGAAGCCTTCACCCGGAAGAACTCCGGGAGCGCCCGCCGAAAGGTTCCTGTCGAAGTCAAGCGAAATCATCGGCGATCCGTTGCCGTGAAAATCCGCCAAGGCTCCGAACGCGAAAATCGTTTTCTGCGCATCGCTCGCCCATGTCATGCGGCTTGAACCGGAAAGCACGCCCGTATTCAGCTCGGTCTTCTGCGTCTTCGAGAAGTCTGGCCACTTTCGTGTCACGAGATGATGCTCGTAAAGAATTGCGCCGGAAAGCTCCGCTCCGAGAAGCCGTCCCGGAAACTTCTTGTCAAGCCCCGCGGAAAAAGTCGTCTTGTTCTGCTCGTAGCCGTCGATAAATGTCGCATTTTCGGGAAGCGCATCCTGGCGGTAGCCCGTCGTATCGCGAAGCGTATCCGAAGCCTCTTCGCGGACAACTCCGGCGTGGAAGCTGGTCCCGAGAGCTGCCTGGTATTCAAACCCGAGAACCCCGTAAGCCCGATGCCCGCGGATGATATCGACGCTGTTCGAAGTTTCGAGCGAAGTCGTCGTATCCTGGCGAACCACATATTCGTCGCTGCTGTAGATGCCGTTCACCATCCAGCGATTGTCCAAGGAATCGTGCCCGGCGAGCTGAGCGAAGAGATCATAGGATGTAAGGCTGAACGAGTCCGAATTTTCCGTGGAGCAGTCATCGCAGCTCGAATCCCGCTTGCGGAACTCGGTAAAGAATTTTTCGCCCATGTTCTTGAGCATTTCGGCATCCAGAAAGCGGAAGCTGAACCGGAAGGAATCCCAGAAAAGGAACGGTCCGCCGACAGTCACTTCGCGCATGGTCGTCCCCGCCGAAAGCCCGATTTCAAATTCCTCGCCCGAAAGCGTTTCCGGAATGTAATCGACAGAGGTGGCAAGTCCCTGCCCCACGGGACCTTCGCCGTAATTATCGTAAATCTCGACGGCTTTTAAAAGATGCGGGTTGATGACGGAAAGGTTCCCCGGAAAGCCGATATCAAGATGCCGCATGTTCGGAATGCGAAGTCTCCCCAAGTGGTAACCGACTTCTTCCGCCCGCGATCCGTCGTAAAAAAGCGCACTCGAAAAATCCTTCTGACCCGAAACTCCCTCGAACGAAGACATCAGTTCCGCGAGGTCAAAGCGCATCCCGACGACATCTTCCAGCTTTTCGACCGTGATACGCGAAGGTTCCGGCCACTCCACCCGGGTTCCGCCGCCGATAATCGTACTTTCGCCGAGATTCCGCACGTTCGGGTGCATCACGACGACGATGTCGAACAAATCCGCAAAATCGTCGAGCGACACGTGCAGCGTATCGAAACCGTCTTTCGCAAAGACAAGCTTTGCACTCCGGGAATCCGCGGTGAGTTCAAAGCGACCGTTTCCATCCGTCTCGCCGAGCGACCTGCCCGACTCATAGAGAATCGCTACCGAAGAAAGCGGATGGTCCGTCTCCGACTCGACAACCGTTCCGATGATAGGCGTCGGAGCGGCAATCGCTAACGCCGAAAAAAACACGCCGAGAAAGGCAAAAATTCGTTTTAGCATATCAGGTCATAAAATATATATTTTCTACTTTGGCGAAAATGGCAAGCGCTTATCTCATCCAGTCGGAACCGCAAAGCGATAAAGCTTCATCCTTTGCCCATACGCGTGAAATGGTCCTGCGGGCAAGCCCCGAACCCGGAAGCCTCATCGTTTTCCCGGAAATGTTCGCAACGGGATTTCTCACGCGACCGGAAGAATCGCTAGCCGAAACAATCGAACCGGAATCCCCTACCGTCCGATTTCTGCAGCATCTCGCCGACGAAACAGGCTGTCTTGTTCTCGGCGGAGGCATCGAAAAATTTTCGCAAGGCAATTTTGCATTTCGGAACTGGACCGGAATTTTTGAACCCGGACTATCGCTTCCCAAAAAAATTTACAGGAAACGTCATCCATTCGCCGACGAACAAAAGCGCTTCGCTCCCGGAAATTCCGCCGTTCTTTTCGGATGGAAAAACTTTACCGCTTCGCCATTCATCTGCTTCGATCTGCGGTTTCCCGAGGACTTTCGGAGTGCAAGACGCTCCGGTGCGAGCCTTTTTACGATTCAGGCGGAATGGCCCAGAATGCGCGAAATGCACTTCAAGACGCTTCTCCGCGCCCGAGCCATCGAAAACCAGTGCTACGTTCTCGCCGCAGCACGACCGGGAACGGACTTTGCGAACAGTTGCGCATTCGATCCAAACGGCGATGAAATTTCGAAAGGCTCACCCGAAGAAGGCGTCCGTTCCGTTTCGCTGAATATAGAAGACGTTTTGACCGCGCGCCGGAACTTCCCTGTTCCGCTCCGCTGACAAGTCATTCTGAAGGGTGCGCCAGCCCGGAGTTCAGAATTTCGTTGAGAAAACTTAGGGCTTAGAACCGCGAACGTCTAAGCTGTGGGGATTAGGGATGACAAATTGACAGACTTAGACGTCCGCAGATTAACCCAAATTTCTATCTTATCCATTCCATGGAAATCGTCCTGCAAATTCCGGCGCAAACCGCCACGCAAAATGTCCCGCGACAGATGACCGTCTGCGGGATCGATTTTCAAGGCGCGATTATCGCCGAAGCCCGCGACGCGAAACTTCCTGCGACGATTCGCTTCACGGAAAAAGACCGCTTTCCCTGGGACCAGTTTTTGCAAAAAGTTTCCGTTCTCTGGACGCTCTCCCGGTCAAATTCCATTCCCAAGGCGTTTCGCCTCAAGAAAAGGCTTCCCGAAAGCGTCACGGAAGATATCCCGCTTCTCAACGCCCAAGACGCATTAACGCTTTTCAAGTCCCTAGGTTCCCAAGGCTTTATTTCCGCATGTTCTAAATTGAAAGCGTAAATACGCAACATGGAGTTTTCAATGGCGAGCAAGGACTCAAAGGATCTCTTTTCCGCTCTGGTCAAGGAAGCTCTCGCCCTGGCAAGCGAAGAGCCGCTTCTCAAGTCCGTTCTAGACGAACAGATTGTCTTCCGCCATTCCTTCGCCGAAGTCCAGGCAACGATGCTTTCGCGAAAGCTCGAAAGCGCGCTTCTCAGCCGCACCCAGCTCGAAACCCTGTTCCTCTCCACTTACAGGGAAAATCCGTCTATCGTCGAGGATTCCACCAAGGATCTTTTGGCGACGATCGAACGCGATCCCGCTTGCCGTTCCGTACTCGAACCGCTCCTTTTTTTCAAAGGCTTTCAAGCGATTCAGGCCTACCGCATCGCCCATGCGCTGTGGAAAAGCGGACGCTTCTTTCTCGCCAAAATGCTCCAGAGCCTTATCAGCCAGAAATTTGCGGTCGATATCCATCCGGCAGCAAAGATCGGGCATGGGATTTTGCTCAACCATGCGACAGGGCTTGTCGTCGGCGAGACGGCGAAGATCGGAAACAACGTCTCGATTCTCCATGGAGTAACGCTCGGCGGAACGGGAAACGAAACAGGCGACAGACATCCTAAAATCGGTGACGGAGTCATGCTAGGCGCCCATGCGCAGCTCCTCGGAAACATCCATATCGGAAAAGGCGCAAAAGTCGGAGCGGGCGCCGTTGTCCTGAGCGATGTTCCGCCCCATGTGACCGTCGCCGGCGTCCCCGCCGTCAAGGTGGGACATCCCGACACGGCGCTTCCGAGCCTCGAAATGCAACAAGATTTCACTCGGGATGTCGGCAGCGCAAAGCCCGCCACCAAGTAACAGATGAACAAAAAGGAACGCGCACAGTTTGTCGCCGAAGAACTGGACAAACTCTATCCGAATCCGGCAATTCCCCTGCAATTCAAGAACACGTTCACCTTTCTTGTCGCGGTTCTTCTGAGCGCGCAATGTACCGACAAAAAAGTCAACGCGGTAGCTCCGAAACTTTTCGCCCTGGCGGATACGCCTCAAAAGATGTCGAAACTTCCCCGGGAAAAAATCGAAGAAATCATCCGGCCATGCGGTCTCGCTCCCGCAAAAAGCAGACACATTTCAAAGCTATCCGAAATTCTCCTGGAGCGCTTTGACGGCGAAGTCCCCAAGACTTTCGAAGAACTGGAAAGCCTCCCCGGCGTAGGACACAAGACCGCGAGCGTCATCATGGGACAGGCTTACGGCTTTCCCGCCTTTCCCGTCGATACGCATATCCACAGGCTCGCCATGCGCTGGGGACTTTCGGACGGCACGTCCGTCGAAAAGACCGAACGCGACCTGAAAAAGCTTTTTCCCGAATCCGAGTGGAATCGTCTGCACTTGCAAATCATCTATTTCGGACGGGATTTCTGCCCGGCACGCGGCCACGACCCCAAAAAATGCCCGATTTGCAGTCGCATCGGCTGTCGCGAAAAATCACAATAGTCTATTTTAGGCTTATGCGTTTTCTCCGATGGACAATTCCTTTTTTCTGCCTGCTCTTCGGAGCGTGCCTCGAAACGCCAAGCGAGCCTCGGATTTCCGCGGACACACCGAGCATTGCCATCTGCGCAGAACAAAAGGGGATTTTCTGCCAAAAGTCTCTGCAGCTTTCTCCATCGGACTCCTTTACGCTCAAAGCTCAGGCGATTCCCGATTCGTTTCAAAAAAAATTGCGTTTTTTGTGGAAAAAATTTCCCGACCGGATTCTCCACGAAGGCAGCGAATTTTCGACGGATACGAGCCGCGTTCCCGACTCCCTAGTTGTACTCGACCGCTACGAGAACCGCCTTTCGGAGCCTCTGCATTTTATTTTCGACACCGCCCCGAAATTTTCCTCGCTGACGGTTCCCGCCGAAAACGATACGCTCCGAGGCGACAGCTCGACCGCATTCCGATTCGCCTATTCCGCGACAGACGACGATCCGGGTGACACGCTTTTCTATACGATAGTTCTCGATTCCGTCCGCTACGATGTCGGCGCCCTCACCGAATTTTTCCAGTCGGGATTTTCCCCGGGAGAACATCTTTTCCAGGCGTTCGCCAGGGATCACTACGGGCTTTCCGATTCCACGCCAAAAATCCGCTTCTTTGTGGAGGACGAACCGTGAAGATTCTCCCCTTTCTCCTCGCATCGTTTCTCTTCTTCGCCTGCTCCGACGAAAGTGTCATTTTCCATCCCGAAAACGCCGATGTCGTTTCGGTAAAGGCTTATGTCATCCGCGAAAACGATTCCACCCGCGAAAGGCGCAAGGCCGATACGATTCTCCCGACAGACAGCATCGTTCTCTTGGCTGTCATCGAACCGTCCCGTTCCATCCGCATGACGGAGTTCTACTGGCAAATCGATTCGGGCAAGACATATTCGGAGTTTTCGCACCGGGCTACCATCGCTTCACCCGGAAAGCATCTCGCCAGGTTTATCCTTCTCGACCGCTTTTCCGACACGCTCCAGGACAGCGTTTCCCTGTGGGTCGCTCCGCCTCCGTCAATCGATACGAGGAGCTGGATTCCGCAAAACGAAACGCAGGATCTTCCGCCCGATTCCTCCCTTTCGTTCGCCTGGAACGCTTCCGCAGAAAACTTTCTCGCCTCGACGCGCTATTCCTTTTCGCTTCGGTGCAAAGGAAAATTACTTCTGGATACGGTCCTCTCGAAAGCGCACATTACATACAAAGGAAACCTGCCCGAGCAGGAACTTTGCCTGTTTGACGTTTCGGCAAGCGATGATTTCGGGAAATCTTCTCCGCAAAAGATTCATTCGATTTTTTTCACAGGGAAAAAATCCGCCAAAGAAGCAGAAAACATCTTCAGTAAAATCCAGGGTCCAGCCCGGGATTCCTTGGAATATCGATTGGACGCAGCGGATACGGAAACGCTAAGCGGTTTTCTCGCCGACGAAGAAAGCGATTCCATTTTTTCCATCCGAAACGTGAAGCCCGGAACCTACCGGCTGGTCGTTCGGAGCAAGAGTTTCCCGGATTACATCAGCGATACGACAAGCCTTTCCGTCCGCCAAGGCAAGGTTTCCTACATCAAAAGCCTCCCGCTCCGGGATACGGTCGCCCCCAAAATTCGAAGCCTTTCACAAAAAGATTCCCTGGACTGGGAAGACACGCTCCGATTCGAAATCGAGGAAAAAGGCTTTCCCGTTTCCTCCGGCGACATTCGAATCGTCTTTGACGGAAACAAAATTTCCGACTGGACATTTGAAAACAGCTCGCTTCGAATTTCCACGGAAAATCTCCAGAGGTCTTTTACATTCCATCCTCTCACGATTGCCGTCACCGATCGGGCCAAGAATTTCACAACAAAAGATTTTATGGTCGCTCCGGGAAAATCCTGCATCCGAACTTTACCCGATACAATGCTTGATTCGGCTACGTCCCTTTCCATCCCCATCGAAAACGCCTGTCCGCACCTCTTGCCAAAACGTTTTTTCTGGGACATCGACGACGACGGACACTGGGACAGCGAAGCCATTTTCGAAGAGGAATCCTCTATTTCAAAAACCTTTTCCTATTCGCTGTTCAAGCATCCCGAAACTTTTGTCCGCGTAAAAATTCTCTACGCAAGTGGAGAAGAATTCAGCCAGAAATTCACCGTCATCACCGGGGATTTTTAAAAATGAAAAAGCGGATTCTTCTCACCCTTTGCATTCTTTTTCTCTGGAATTGCAGCGACAGTTCCCGTGTGGACTCCGACGAAATTCCGCGCCTTTCCGCCTATATCCACTTTGTCCCGTCCAAGTTTTACGGAGTTTCCTACCGGGAGTTTCCAAGCGTCCGCACGAAAGCCATCTCCGCCGGAGACGCCGGGCAGTTTGTCGCCGAGATTCGGCTAGACGGAAACACGGTTGCCGACAATTTCATCTCCGACTATATCCAGAACTTCCTGTGGACTATCGACGGCAAGGGCTATATATCTTCCGCCGTCTCCCAAACTTTTCCCGATTCCGGAATTTTCGACATCGTTCTCAGGACCGTCGATTTCTTTAACGATACGCTAAAAGATACCCTGACACTTTTTGTCAATTCGCCAATTGAGGTCTTTCCCGTTTTCCCCGAAAACGGCTATACGGCAAATCCTCTGGATACGCATGGCGTCTCATTCAGAATCCAGACAGGCGGCATTAATTCCTGGCAAGACGTCGAGTGCACCCTCTACCTGTCTTTGGACAAGTCTAGCGTCTGGAACTTTCCCATCGACACGATTCCCTGCAACGGCACATACCGAATTCGCGGTCCCCTGGTAGCGGGAGATTCCGCCCTGTTCAAAGACTCGTCATTTTCCTTTTACTGGGCAGTTTCCGCAAAAGTCCCCGACTCCGAAAACGCCTTTGACGCGGACTCTTCCGAAATCCGGCATTTTCGCACAGCGCTCGTCGGAAGCGAAAAATCCCACCTGGTCATTCCCATCCGGTACAAGTCTCTTTCCCCGAACATTTCGCCGACAGGAACCGTTCTTGTCCAAAGTCCAAGCCAGGAAATAATCGCCCGCGCTTCCGTCACCAAGAATCCGGAAACAGTCCACCTCGAAATTTCCGCCGACGATACGCTGCGAATTTCCGTCTATGATTCGCTCAGAAGCGAATACGGGCGCTTCGAAACGAATTATCTTCTCCCAAAATTTTCCTACGCCGTTCTCGATACCGTCATCCTGAGCGATACGGTTCCGCCACTGCGCACCCCCAAAAACTCCCAAATCGCAAACGGCGATTCCCTCAGCTTTTTCGTCTATGACGGCGGTTCCGGCATTTCCCAAAATTCCATCCGGGTTACGCTCGGAGTCGATACGCTTTCCCGAAGCATCCGCGGAAACGTCATCCGCTTTCTTCCCTCGTGCAAGGATTCCTGTCCGCTAGAAGTTGAACTTCGGGACTATGCGGGAAACCCAGCCTCTCCCGTTTTCTGGACCCTCGTCCGCAAAGGCGACAGTCTCCATGTCTTGGGACCTTTCAACCCGGAGACGAAATGAAAAAAGTTTTCGGGTTTCTCTGCTTTTTCGTTTCAATGCTTTTGGCTAGCGATTTTCCCGACTCGACGAGAACGCTCCGGATTTCTTCATGGCCACTCGGTGCGGAACTCTATCTCGGAGAGCGTCCCGCTTCATTTGTACGAAAATCCTCCATCAAAAGTCCCCACAACATCCTACTCGGAAGCTCCGATTCAATCGTCCGCGTCACCCTTTTCAAGCCCGGCTATTCCGACACGACGCTCGACATCCGCGTTTCCGCGTCTCCGCAAAGCTTTGCCTGGGTAGAACTTGAAGAAGCCGACCTGGATAAAATCGAAATCCAAGAACAGATTCTCGACCGGCGAAAGGACCGCCAAATAGGAAAAATTCTTTTCGCTTCAAGCCTCCTTCCGCTTTCCCTTAGCGGAACATTCGCCGCCCTTTCCTCGCACCGTT
>JBNMGX010000056.1:0-9642 GCA_050872465.1 Hallerella sp. | reverse complement strand
TCACATAGACTTTCAAATGCTTCTTGATGATTTCCGCCTGGACCGGACGCGGGAAAGTTTCCCAGACCGTTTCTGCGGAATGCGGCGTATTCACGAGGAAAGTCGCCCCGTCCTTCGCATACTTCAGCATATCGACCGATTCGAGATGCGGCGTGTGATGGCATGCGACAAAATCCGCCTGGTTTTCTTCGATGAGATACGGAGCGTCGATGATGGACTTTCCAAAGCGGAGATGCGAAGTCGTCATCGACCCGGACTTTTTCGAGTCATAGACAAAATAGCCCTGCGCATAGTTGTCCGTTTCGTTGCCGATGATCTTGATGGAGTTCTTGTTCGCGCCGACCGTACCGTCGGAGCCGAGGCCGAAGAACATCGCCTGGAAGAAGTCGCTTTCGAGCTTGAAATTCGGATCGACTTCGAGACTCGTGTGGCAAACGTCATCGTTGATGCCCACCGTAAAGCGAGCCTTCGGGGAATCCTTGGCGAGTTCATCGTAAATCGCCTTGACCATCGCCGGGGTAAATTCCTTGGAAGAAAGCCCGTAGCGACCGCCGATAATCCTCGGGAGGGAAATTTCGCCCTGCATCGCCGCACCGGAAACCGCCGTGATGACATCTTCGAGAAGCGGCTCGCCAGCGGAACCCGGTTCTTTCGAACGGTCGAGAACCGCAATTTTCTTCGCCGTCTTCGGAAGCGCGGCGACGAGCTGCTCGGACGGGAACGGACGGTAGAGGCGTACAATCAGCACACCGACCTTTTCGCCCTTCTTCGCGAGATAGGCGACCGTATCCTTGATTGTCGAAGCGGCGGAACCCATCACCACGATGACACGGTCCGCATCCGGTGCGCCCACGTAATCGACCAGGTGATAGTGGCGGCCTGTAAATTCCGCGACCTTGTCCATATATTTCTGGACGATCGCCGGGTAGGCGTTGTAGAACTTGTTGACTGTTTCGCGACCCTGGAAATAGACGTCCGGGTTCTGGGCGGTTCCGCGCATCGTCGGACGATCCGGCGTCATCGCGCGTTCTCGACAGGCCTTCACATACTTTTCGTCGATGACTTTCCGGATCACGCCGTCTTCGAGAGCCTCGATTTTCATCACTTCGTGCGAAGTGCGGAACCCGTCAAAGAAGTGCATTGTCGGGATACGGCCTTCGAGCGTCGAAGCGTGGGCGACAAGCGCCATGTCCTGGCATTCCTGCACCGAAGAGGAAGAGAGCATCGCAAAGCCCGTCTGGCGGCAAGCCATCACGTCGGAATGGTCGCCGAAAATCGAAAGCCCCTGGGCCGCAAGGGAACGCGCGGTCACATGGAAAACCGTCGGGGTGAGTTCGCCCGCGATCTTATACATGTTCGGAATCATCAGGAGCAGTCCCTGGGACGCCGTAAACGTCGTCGTCAAGGCGCCGGCCTGCAAGGCTCCGTGCACCGTGCCTGCGGCTCCCCCTTCGGACTGCATTTCAAACACGCGGGGAACCTGTCCCCAAATATTCTTCTTCCCGGCGGCACTCCAGTTGTCGGCATGCTCAGCCATGGGACTCGACGGCGTAATCGGATAAATCGCCGCGACTTCGCTCACTTGGAACGCTACATTTGCGGTCGCTTCGTTTCCATCGACCGCAATCATTTTTTTAGCCATAAACATCTCCAGAAGTATGTAAACATCTCAAACAAAAAAACTCTCTTCGAGATATTCAGCCCTAAAACTACATTTTATCGAGACCAAAATGCGCAAAAAAAATCAAAAAAAGCGATTTAGCGTCAAAACATCACCGAAACAAACCGATTTCCCCGACCGACTTAAAGCCCACAAGCCCCAACGAATTTATTCTCCATAGTTTATTATATTATACTGAAATTCAACGAGAGTTCCTTGATGAAGGATTTTGCCAAAAACTTCCACGCGGAACACCGCGGAAACTGCGCCATGGCTGTCGCCGCAGCCTGGATAGACGCTCACGGTCTCGATCCGAACGAAATCGAAGCTTTCAAATCCTGCGGAGCGGGCCGTGCTGAAGGCGGAATGTGCGGAGCGCTTTACGCGGCCATCCATTATCTTCCCCAAAAAAAGGCGGAAATCGTCCGGGAATTCGAAAAAGTCGCCGGCGGAACGCTCTGCAAGGAAATTCGGTCCAAAAAGGACATGACTTGCACGGAAAGGGTCGCCCTCGCCGCGGAAATTCTCGACAGGTTGCAGACGGATTTTCGACATCCCGGGTGATAAATGCTCGACTTTCACGTCCATCTTGCGCGGCTTCCCCATTCCGAAGAACTTTCACGCGAACTTCTCGAAAAAGGCTACAGCGCAGTTATTGTCGCCTGCGAACCGTGGGAATGGGAAAAGGCTGAGCGGCTTCTCCCGATTTGGAAAGAGTCCGCAATCCCCTGCTTCGGCATCCATCCGATGATCGTCGGAACTTTTGACAGAAAACAGCTAGACGCCCTGAAAAAACTTCTGGAAAAATATCCAAAGGCCTTTGTCGGCGAATGCGGCATCGACAAAAGGTTTCCCGGCTACGGCCCGGACAATGTCCAGGAAAAGTTTTTTCGCTTTCAGGCAAGGCTCGCCCAGGAATTTAAACGCCCCCTGATGCTCCATGTCGTCGGGAACCATCGGCGCGTCTTGAAAATACTCGAAGAAGAAGGATTTTCGGCAAGCGGACCGCAACCGATTTTTCACCGATTCAGCGGGGACCGGGAAACCGTAGCCCGGGCATTGCCTCTCAACGCGCTCTTTTCCCTGCACCCGGACAGTTTCCGCAAAAATTCCACCCGGGAAGCGCTTTCCCGAATTCCGCAAGAACGTATCCGGTTTGAAACCGACGCAGACGAAAAATTTTTCCCGGCAAACGCAGAGGCTCTGGTCAATCGGGTAAGAGAAGTTGCCGGATTGTATTTAGATGTTCGCGATTAACCGCAAATGTTCCGAAATTTGAGCTTAGGACCGCGGACGTCTAGGCTTTTTGGGATGAGCTAAGCGGAATGCGGGATTTCTAAGCGACCCGCTTCAAGTCTGTTGTCATTTCCCAGATTGCTTCAATATCATTCCCGAGCACGCTATAATGTCATTCCCGTGCTTCTTTATACTGTCATTCCCCGGCTTGACCGGGGAATCTCAGAGATTATCGGGTCGAGCCCGATAATGACACGTTGCGCGAGCTTGCCGAGCTAAGCGAACCTTTTTCCGCCAAGCGAAATCTTTGCTTCCTGCTGAAAGGCTCTTTTGACGTTTTCCCGTCCAGGTTTTTCGTCGCGTCGCGACCTGCTTGGCCTACCGGCCGGGGGCAAGATAGGGGGACCTTTCCAAGTTGCGAAAGGCCAAGGTCCCCCTTCCTTGCAACCACCCCCTAGGCCACGCTGTTTTCGGGGGACAGAACTGAAGACAGATTATCGGGCGAGCCCGATAATGACATTTGACGGGATCCATGCCCGGTAATGACAGTTAAGCGACTTATTTATAGCCATTCCTCTAGGATGACCGCTAGAAGAAAAAGTTCACTTGGATGTTCCTCATCCCGTTTAACATCTCCCGCTTCTCTCAAACAACTGATTCCTGACAACTTACAGTTCGCTAAAACGTCAATTCCGCATTCCTAATTCCTGTTTCCTGATTCCTCGCAACTAATAACTAGCAACTATTCACTATCAACTACTCACTAGACACAAATACCCAGCATCAAAAAAATGTCGCCTGGCAAGCACCCACATCTCGTTACCGAGCAGTTATTATTTTTACGTTCATTCTAGACAAACTTGTTTTTTTATTACATTAAAATTCAACAAAGGAAGATAATCATGGATAAATTATGGCTCATCGGCATTTTCTTCGTACAAATGGCGTATTCAGCCTCCCTCTATGCAGCGCCCGCGAAAAATACTTATCGCTTTAATGATGTCGCCAGCTACTATTACTCGGCACGAGACAACGATTATTCGGACGGTGGATTCTACAACCTGTCGGGAACGCTCACCATTGCCTTTTACGGTTCCGCGCTCCATTACGAGATTCACTACGAAAACGAGGAAAATTCCATAAAGACAATTCTTGCAGTCATCGATTCTACGGAATATCTGGACAGCGAAAACAACCGGGTAAAAGCCTATACCTGCCTTCGGCCCGATGACACCACCCACACAAAGATTTTTTTCTCGCTGAGCAGGAATTATGCAAAAATCACCCGTTCCGCAGGCTTCATGCTGTTTTTTGATTTTAACGGAATCTATTCCCCCGATAATTCCGTAACCGGCAGCGGATTTGCCGTCAATTCAAATACAATTATTACAAACCAGCACGTCGTGAACGGAAACAAAATCATCTATGCTTCGAGAGACGATCTGGACTCCCACTATGTAAGACTCGATGTCATCTACGAAGATATTGCGCTGGATATCGCTGTTCTAAAATCCGAGAAAAAGCTCAAGGCCTGCGCAATCGACAGAAAAATTTATGACATCGGAGACGAGGTTATCGCCTACGGGTTTCCACAGCTCCAATCGCAAGGGACAAGCCTCAAGGCGACCAAGGGGATCATCTCGTCTCGAAGCGGATACAGGGACGATGTCAAAACCTACCAGATCGATGCGGCTGTCCAGCCCGGAAATTCAGGCGGCCCTCTCGCCAAGGGTGACAAGATTGTCGGCGTCGTCGGCTCCTACCTGAAAGATTCCCAGAATGTAAACTATGCGATTAAGAGCAATTTTCTTGGAGCGGTCCTCGACGTGCTAAAAATCCAGAACACCGGAAAGTCCAAGCCTCGGGACTGCACTTATATCATCCTGTCGCTCGACAAAGCCTGGCTTGAACGAAACACCGACAAGGAGAAGCAACCGTAAATGTCGCCCGGCAGGCGACCTTTTGAATTCTCGGCTTCGCTATTTTGGAAACGATGAAAGAGATTCAACGTTTTTTCGCAAAGGATCCAAAAATGGAGAACGAAGAAAACACGCCGCAAGAGATTCCTTTCCCGACGGAAGGGGAACAGACATATTACTTCAACGATTTTTTCCAATCATACTATTCCGGACGGGAAAGGGATTACATCGACGAGGATTTTTTCCATCATTCCGGAGAACTGAATATTTCCTTTTCGGACAACGCATTCAAGATCAACGTTCAGTATAGTAATGAAGAAAAATTAGAAATTCCCCCACTCCGCTTGACGGATTCGTACACCTACAAAGACGCAGAAAACAACCTGGTAAAATCCTACGTCGGCATTCAGGATGACAAACTCGCCCCGCAAAGATTCATCTTCCAAATCAGCAAAAACTTTGCAATCCTTATCAAGGAATTCAACATCAAGCTGTTCCTCGACTTTAACGGACTCTACGCAATCGACAGGACCAGGATAGGAAGCGGCTTCGCCATCAATCCGAACACGATTGTCACAAGCACGCAAATTGTAAACGGAAACCGCTTTCTTTACGCATCGAGAGAGGATTTCAGTCTCACCCGGTTAGAACCAATCTACATCGATTTCAATTTGGGACTTGCCATTTATAAGTCCCGGCAAAACCTCAAGGCGTGCTCCCTCGACAGAAAGGCTTACGATATCGGCGAAGAAGTTCTCGCCTACGGATTTCCAGATCCCAAAGGACGCAGCGTAAAAGCCGCCAAGGGAATTATTTCATCCCGAAAAGGTTTCCGCGGAGAGCCTCAAAATTACCAACTCGATATGGCGCTCCAGAACGGAAATTCCGGAGGCCCGATCGTCAGAGACGGCAAAGTCATCGGCATCGTCTCGTCCGTCCCGCCAAATTGCCCGAACGTAGGAGCGGCAACCAAAAGCTGTTTGCTGGGAGCGCTCCTCGATTCCCTCGGCATTCCCAATACGGGAACGCGTCACCCAATGGACAGCACGTACGCCATCATATCACTCGACGAGAACCATCGTTGGTAAGGAGAAAGAAGATAAAGAAAATTGTATTTTCATTCCTGCTTTTTTGTTCTCTGCTATTCGCAATCGAGAATAATCATCCAACATTTCAACAGGACCTAGTCTATCTCAACAAGAAATCTTTGATTTATCATGAAGTGTGGTGTTCCAATGCGCAACGCTGTACAAAAAACTGCACGCTGACATCTCGCTCCCAAGCGATTTATTCGGGAGCAAGACATTGTTCTAAGTGTTTATAACCACCCAATCTATCTGGAAGATTCTCCATGCAAACTTTAAAAATGAAAAACGGATTTCAAAATCAAATGGCAAAACTCATCCTCGCCCTAATTTTTGGATTTACTGTTCCTTCGGTTTATGCAGCCCCTTTTTTCGTAGCTTGCCCACAAACAAGCTACAAAGAAAATGAAACTGTAACACTCTCCGATGGAAATCAAATCAACTGTTTTTACTCGCCACAAGGAAGATTAACCTCCGCACAAACAAAACCGTGCTATTACATGAAAAACTGTTTCCTTTATAATTTCCATCCAAACGGATCTGTTTCTGAATATACAATCCACTTCCCTAAAGGATTTTACGAACGTCGTTACGATCCCCAAGGAATGCTAATCGGGAAAACAAGATTGAGTATAGGAGGAAGAGGCGAAGAATGTCGCTACGCAGGAAATTATCAATTAAAATGTGAATATTTCGATTCAGACAACAACCTAATTGATGAAGATTATATAGGCGTTGAATATCTTAATTATTAATCTCCAAAGGAAAATCCATGCCCCGCCTTCTATTCATTCTACTCGCCTTCGCCGTCGCCTCATTCGCCAAGGAACGCTGTTACTTTATGACTCGCATGTCCTCACCGGAGAAGTCTGTCACGCTCACCGAGAAAAACTGCGCCATCGTCAAAAGCGCTCTTTCCGACATGGATTATTTCGGAGATGCAATCGGCGAAGAAGGAAACCTCATCATCGAAAATGAAGGTTCGATCCTCATCGAAAAAATCTACAACGAACGTTTTTCCACGGGAAACGACGCCTACCACGTTTATATGGTGGGAACATTCCTCGGGGTAAATCCTGCCAAATGCATCGCCTCGACCAGTTCCGGCTGCGGAGCGCTCGAATATGTACAGTTTGGAATCATCCTCCGGGATTTCTACCTGAACCGGGGCTGGTAAAAACTTTATATTTCACCCGATGCCTTTACAAATTATTCGCTCTGACATCACGAAAGTTTCCGCCGATGCCATCGTCAATTCCACAAACCCGAACCCCTCGCGCAGCGGCTATGGAGGTGCGGATTTTCACATCTATGAAGCCGCAGGCCGAAACGTTCTCCAAAAAGCCCGGGACAAAATCGGCAACCTGAATGTCGCAGATATCGCCGTCACGCCCGCATTCGCTTTAAACGCCAAATTCATCATCCACACCGTAGGACCGCGGTGGAACGACGGGAGATCCGGGGAACTTTTTGCACTCGAAAACTGCTACATGAGATCGCTTGAAAAAGCAAGGGAACTAGGCTGCGAATCAATCGCTTTTTCGCTCATCTCCAGCGGTTCCTACCGTTTTCCCAAAGATCTCGCCCTAAAAACAGCAGTCGAAACAATCGGAAGCTTTTTACAGACAAACGAAATGGACGTGACGCTCGTCGTTTTCGACAGAGAATCGTTCGAGATTTCCGCAGAACTCGACAAAGACATCCAAGCCTTTATCGACGAAAACTACGTACAAAAGAAAAAAGATCTTCTGCGCCTATTCCGCGAAGAAAACCTCTTCCCCAAAACCGGCGAAATTTCCGAAAGACATCCAGGCGAACCCCGGGATTTTGAGCAGAAACTTTCCGCCTGTTCCGACATCCGAAATCCGACATCCACATCAACGCTAGAAGAATTCCTCACCGTTTCCGCCGAGACTTTCCAGCAAAGGCTCTTCCAGCTCATCCGGGAAAAAAATCTGGACGACACGTCGATCTACAAGAAGGCAAATCTCAGCCGCCAGCATTTTTCGAAAATCCGCAGCGACATCCAATACAAGCCCAAAAAGAAAACCGTCCTCGCGCTCGCCGTCGCCATGCAGCTTTCCCTCGCCGAGACAGAAAACCTTCTCGCCCACGCAGGGTTCGCCCTTTCGCCAGCCGACAGAACCGACCAGATTCTCACCTACTTTATCCTCCGCCAAAAATTCGACATCTGGGAAATCAACAACGTTCTCTTCAAGTACGACGAACCGACGCTCGGCATGTAGCCTTTAAAATGTCGCCCGAGAGGCGACCTTTTTCATCACTCGCCCAGCTATTATTTTTTCTGCAACCAGGGATTCATTCCGGGAGCTTCAACAAGGAAAAATCAAAACAGCAGAGGTATCGATGAAAAAAGGACTAGTAGAAATCGTATTCATTCTAGACCGCAGCGGATCCATGAGCGGACTTGAAAACGAAACCATCGGGGGATTCAATTCCACGATAGAGAAGCAAAAGAACGAACCCGGCGAAGCCTATATTTCGACTGTTCTTTTCGACAATCAAATGGAAGTCATTCACGACCGCGTCCCCATCCAAAACATTCCGCCTCTCACGACAAAAGAATACTTCGCTTGCGGAAGTACAGCGCTTCTTGACGCCATCGGAAACGCCATCCACCATATTGGAAATGTTCACAAATATGCGCGAGACGAAGACCGCCCCGAAAAAACAATCGTGATAATCACCACGGACGGCTATGAAAACGCGAGCCGAAAGTATTCATTAGATAGGGTCCGGATGATGGTTGAGCGGCAAAAGACAAAATACGGCTGGGAATTTCTCTTCCTCGGAGCGAACATCGATTCAATCGAAACGGCAAGGTCTTTCGGAATCGACAAACACCATGCCACAAATTACATGCCGGACAGTACCGGGATGGAAAAGCTATACGATGCAGAGGAAAGGTTTATCCGTCTGCACCGTTGCGAATTTCCAAGCGAAAAAGATTTCGCAGAATGGAAGAAGGAAGTCGAGGCGGATTACCGCAACCGAAAAAAGTTTCGCTAGACAAACGGCTAATCGTCCAGCATGAAATCGACATAGGTCACCACGCGAACCTTCTTGATATAGGGCGTATTTTCATCGCGGTTGTCAATGGAGAAAACCCCTTGCTGCGCGTTCCGAATCTTTCCCAGCTCGCTATCCGAGTCCTTGGCGAATTTTTCGGCGGCGGATCGGGCGTTTTTCGTCGCTTCCTCGATCATCTGCGGCTTGATGGTATTCAGACCGGTAAATTCGTAATTCGCATATCCCACATCCAAGGCGATTCCCTGGGCGGCGAGTTCCGCAATTTCCGACTGGAGCGTTCGGACATTTTCCACCTGGGAAGAAGCAAGCGTAATCGTCGAAGTCATCGTGTAGCGATTTTCAGGAAGCTTTTCCCTATAGCGATCCGCCAGCGCATCTGCAATGCCCGGCGCATTCACGGTAATATCCTCGCGATCGATTCCCCGCTCAAGAAAGAACTTGATGATCAGCGAATCCTTTTCCGCCACATTCCGATAAATCGCCGAAATTTCATTTCCGACTTCGGTAAAGCTCACCGACCAGAAAACCTTATCCGCCAAGACTTCTTTCTCGGCAAGCCCGCGAACGCTTACCGTGCGTTCGCGGGTTCCCATTTTCGAAAGTCCGCAACAGATAAAGCCGCCGAAAACCACGATCGCGGCAGCGAGGATCAACGATTCCAGAATTCGATTTTTCATAAAAAGCTCCTTTT
>JBNMGX010000055.1:0-9661 GCA_050872465.1 Hallerella sp. | reverse complement strand
GAGGAATGCCTCGGCCTTATCCAGGCGTTTTTCATGGAAATGCGTGCGAAGAAAGGGGATTCCGGCGCAAAGCCCCACAAAAATCCCATTTCTTAATTTTATCTTTGCGATATGGCCGTCTTTAAAAATTCAACTGCCGAAAAATCGGTCGCGGTTTTCCCGGGCGAATCGTCGCCCAGAGTTTTTCGCTTTTTCGAAATTTCGATTCTTTTCGTCTTTTCGCTTATCTTTTTTGCTTGCGAGGACAAGAGCGTCCAGCTGGGATTCAACACGCAAAATCCGACGCCCGAAGATTACGAACTGAAAAGTTCCTTGCAGGTTTTGATGAACGCATCGGGAGAAAATTCCGCCGATTCGGGGCAGTCGATGACCGCGCAGCTGGATTTGCAGGTCCATTCGGAACTTCTCTTTGCCTATGACGACGGGACGGGACGCTTTCTGCTCCGGGTGGATTCCGCGGACTATGCGTCTGACAGCCGCTCTGTAGAGGAGACGGATCACATCGAACGTTACCTGAGAACGCAATCGGTCCAGTACAAGATGGGCGGAGATGGCGAGATGGGGGCAGTCCAGTTCGACGAAATGGTCGCCTTGCCCGATGTCGGGGATGTGGATGTCCGCAAGATTTTTCTGAAAGTGCAGCCTGTGCTTCCGGCAAGTCCTGTCTCGGTCGGGGATTCCTGGGAACGCCAACAGATGCTTACTGACGACCGCGGAAAAACATGCGTCGTGTATAAGTGGTTTAAACTGGAGGAAATTTTTGAACGCGACGGAGCGAGCCTTGCCCGGCTGAAGATGAATGTCCGCTATCGGCAGAACAGCGAGGACGATCTGCAGATTACGGAAAGCCCCGACTTTATTCTCGGGACGGGAACGGTTCTTTTTGACGTTCTCGCCGGAAAGGTTGTCGAAGGGGAACTGCTCGTCGAAGGAAAGTTGCGCGTCATCGAAAAGAAAAGCGGCGACACCATTCCCGATTTGCGCGTTCGCCAGAAGCTTTCGCTTCGGAGGGTCCGCCCGTGAAGCGTCTCTTTCTGGTTCTTCTTCTTTTCGGCTCGTCGTTTGCCGTGACGCCTTTTCCGCAGATCAAGCATCACAAGGTGCATCTCTCCGAGCGTTCTTCTCCGTATCTTTTGGAATCGAGCTTTGTCCTTTCGGAAAGCGATACGCTTCTGGTCGAGCCGGGAGTCGAGGTTTTTTTTAGCGGGTACGCAAAGCTCTACTTGCGCGGGACTGTCCGCATCGAAGGCTCGGCGGAAAAGCCCGTCGCGTTTCTTTCCGCGGATTCGACGGAATCCTGGAACGGCCTGTATTTTTCGACAGGGGACCGCTATTTCTACGTGAAGCACTTGCGGATCGAGAACGCCTTTCGGAATACGGTCATCCGTTCCCAGGGAATTTTCGAGAATGTCAAGTTTGTCAATAACTATTACGGTCTCTGGGTGGAAAACTCTCCGCGGTTCGAACTTCTGGGCTGCGACTTTTCCCGCAACCGTTTCGCTCTTTCCGTCGGGGTCGGGACGGTCCGGTTCAGGAACACGAAAATCCACGACAATGTCTTCGGGCTTTATCTCTACCGGGGAACCTCCTTTGACGGCGAAAGCAGGCTTGTTGCAAACAATCTGGAAGCGGATATCCGAAAGGAGTCCGACGAGCTGGCGGTAAAGGGCCGCAAGGTTTCAAAGAACGTTTGGCAGCGCATCGAGTCCGAATTCTAGAGGTCGAAAGTGGAAGAATCGTTTCGCAGGGCTATCCGGAAAATGACAGGTTCGAGCTTGCTCGGGGTGGGCTTTCGGCAGGACCGGTCTTCGGAACTTTCGAACCTTTCGCAGGCGATGGATGTCCGCTGGTCGATTGCCTTGAACGAACATCTGGACGCCGCGGAATCGAATCCGGAAGAGATGACATCCGGGAGCGAGATGATTTCGAACGGAACGCTTGCATGGAAGCTTGCCGCGGAGGATTTTCCGGTCATTCTCGACGAGTATCGGCTCAAGTTTCGGGAGTTCCGGTTCAAGTGGATGCAGCGTTTCGCGACGGACGAAATCACCCGGATGCTTTCGCAGAACCAGTATATCCTGCGCGGGGAAAACGGTTTCTTCTTTTCGGCAAATGCGGAAAAGCTGCGCAACCTCTATTTCTCCACGATACACCTGATGGTGGGAGACGCCGAAAAGCTTCTTGTCAATCTTTCCGGGCGCGTGGAACACATCCAGGACAAGCTTTCGAAAATGTGGTATCGGGAGAGCGCCCTCGATGCGGTTTCCAAAGTCTTGCCGTCGCTCGAAGCGGCCCTTCGCGCAAGCGAGTACGCTCTGACTTCCCGTCTGCGCGCTTCGCTTGCAAGCGTTGCCCGGAAGCGCTTCATGGCGGAGTTCAAGGCTCCCCGCGAACGGAAATGTTTCCCGTCCGCGCGTTCCTGTGCGAAGAACCTGGGCGCGAACAGTTCGAATATCGCTTACGAAAACGCTTTTCTCGCCTTCACGGACGACTTCTGCGATTACGCGGAAGGCGTCACGCTCTACATCGGGGAATGGTATTCGGAAAAATGGCTTCTGTATCTGCGGGGATTTTCCCGCGGCCAGCTGGATCTTTTTACCCATAAAACCACGGAATAAAAATGAAAAAATCTCTTTGGACGTTGCTTGTTTCTTTAATCGGAGCGGTGGTTCTTGTCTCCGGGGCGTTCTATTTCGGCGCGCCTCTTTTCGGCTGGCTCATCATGGTAGCCATTTTCGTCATTTATCTTCTGTCTGCCTGGAATACGTTCCAAGCCATCCGCCAGATTGCCGGGGAACGCGAACTCGCCGCCAAGTACGCGTCTCTCTATGAATCGGGAAGTTTCCCGTCGGATGCGGAAATCGAAGGCACCGGAATCCTCAACGGGAGAATCCGGTTTTTGCGCATGTTGAAGTCTCGGCAAGTACTTTTCCAGGTCCAGGATCTGCCTTTTCTCAAGACGACCTGGGCCGCCGAAGAGGAAAGTTCCGTTCGGAGCGGAAGCGGTGTCGTGGTACTGCTCGGTCTGATGGGAACCTTTTTCGGCTTGATGCTTTCGATCAATGCGGCGGGGAGTGCCATCGATTCGAACGCAACTTCCGAGACGACGCTCGGCATCATCCAGAACATCTTCTCGAGCATGAAGGGAATTTTCGGGTCGTCCCTTTGCGGGCTTTTTGCCGCCCTGATTTTGAACGCGATCCATTCCCTGTATGAATCGGACAGGGAAGCTTGGGTTTCCGAGCTGGACCGTTTCACTTTGCTCTATCTGGTTCCGAAGAGCGGTTCTGCGGAAAACGCTCTCGCAGGCGAAATCCGGGAACTGTCGCAATCGCTGAAGGGTGCGGAAAATGTGCGTGCGTCCGAGTTCAGGGAAATGCTCGACGCTTCGAAGTCGGCGGAAGAGGCTCGCTTCGCCGAATTGAAAAGCGGGCTTTCCGAAATGCAGGCCTCTCTTGCCGGAAATCTTCTGAAAATCGGCGAGGAAACGCTCCGACGTCTTGCGGAATCGCAAAATGCCGCGCTCGACGGGATGCGGATCGTGGTGCAGAAAATGGCGGAGGATTTCTCGGAAGCCGGAAAGGGAGCGGCTTCGGCTCTGCTTGAATCCGGGACCGCGGTGACGGAGAAGCTCTGCGATTCGCTTTCTTCGGTGACCGGCGGACTTTCCGATGAAATGCGGAAGCTTTCTTCGAGCGTCCAGTCGATCGAATCCGGCGTGGTGAACGGTCTTGAAAAGGAAATTTCGAATCTTTCGACGAATGTGGCGAGTTCGATTTCGAATCATTTGGACGTCCAGATGGAAAATTCCGGCGAAAGGTGGAACCGCTTCATGGAAGCTCTCAAGGCTTCGACCGAGAAGGTCGCCGAGGCGGAACAGAAGGGTCTGGAAATCTTGCGGACCGTTGCCGAAAATGTCGCGTCCAAGGCGAACGAATCGACGGTCGGGCTTTCGGAAACCGTTTCCCGCGAAATCGAAGGCCTCTCGCAAAAGGTCCAGACGTCGTTTGCGGAACTTTCCCGCTCATCGGAATCCCTTGTCGCGTCGCAGCAGTCGCTCATTTCTGGAATCGATTCCCGCGTGGCGAAGGAAAACGAATCCACGGAAGCGCTTTCTTCGAGCGTCGCCGAAGCGGCGAAGCTTATGCGCGTAAACCAGTCGGAGCTTTCGGCGAACCTCGAAATGTTCGGCAAGGGAATCGAAGCGGTCCTTTCGAAACTTTCCGGGGATGTCCCCGAACGGGAAAACGAGCAGAATTTTATCGAACAGCTGAATTCCGCGCTCCAGTCGTTTGAAGAACGCTCCGGCGAAGTCCTTCTCGAAAACGCCTTGAAAACGCAGGAAATCTTGCTTGAAATCCTGGACCAGGTTCAGAAGGCTCCCGCAAAGCCGAAGGCGGAATAGTCCATGGCGAAGCGTCGCGAAGAAACTCATTGGCTTGTTTTTACGGACTTGACCGCCGGCCTTCTTTCGCTTTTCATCTTGGCGTTTGTCGCGATGACGACGATGAAGGAAAAGAAGGCGGAAGCGCTGACGCGTACGGAGCAGGAAGTCGTCAGCTGCCAGGAGGAAATGCGCCGGGTCGCAAAGGAAAGGAATGCGCTTCTGTCGCAGAGCCTCAAGTCTTCTCTCGAAAAGGGAATCATCGCGCTCGAAAACGGAAACATCCTGATCCAGGCTTCGTTTCTCTTTCCGCGGAATGGGGCAGACCTGACCGCCGAGGGAATTTCCTACATCAAGTCGATAGGCAAGGGTCTGCAGGATGTCCTCGATACGGGCGATGCCATTATGGTTTCCGGCTTTACGGACGATACTCCGACTAATTCCCCGACCTATACGAACTGGAACCTTTCGACGGAACGCGCGGTCAATGTGGTGAAAACGCTCATCGAACAAGGCTTTTCGCCGGAGCGGGTCTTCGCAGCGGGCTTCGGGGAATTTCATCCGAGAGTGCCGAATACGAGCGAAGAGAACCGCCGGCTGAACCGTCGCGTGGAAATTGGCATTACGCCGATTCGCAAGTCGAGTGCCGAAATCGCCGGGGATGCAAATCGATGAGCGGAATGCTTGACGCGGAATACGCTTCGGTAAAGGACCGGGTGGATGCCCTTCGCAAGAAAGACCGTCTGCCGTTTTGGCGCTTAGCCTTTGCCGACTTTCTGCTTGCGCGGATTGCCGATTACCGGCTTCTTCATGAGGACGCCGAGGCGTCCGAAACGATTCGGCGCCTGAACCGCTGGGTAGAACAGCACGAACGGGAGCTTTCCTTGTCGGAAAAACCGCAAGAAGCCAAGGTTCCGCTCTGGAATGAAAAATCCCTGGCAAGGAAAATTTCCGAGTTTCAAAAAAAGCTTTCGTCAAAAAAATACCTGATTCCCGTCGCGGAACGCATTGCCTTTACAAAAGGAATCGAAAAAGCGCAAAAGCTCGTCGAGGAAGGCGCTTTCGATCGGGCGTATGCCGAACTGTTTGCGCTCCGTTCGCAGCTTGTTTCCCGCTTGCACCGCTCTTACCGGGCGCGGGCTGCCATGATGCTTTACAGCGCCCACCAGGTCGGTTTTGGGCATTCGCCGGCGGGAACTGTTGTAGGGCCTTACAATGCGGAACATACCCTGGAAAACGCTCTTTCCCTTGTCGGGGAACGCGACGCTATCTGGGTGGAAGATTTCCTGGAACTCTACGACGGCATTTCGAAAATCACGGAACGCCTCGCTCCGCTAGAACGCAAACGCCGATAGTTTCATATACCCCATTGGGGTATTTTTTGTATATTTGCAGGGGAAGTCTCACCTCAGCCAGGGAGATGACGAAAAGAGGTTTTGCTATGGTGAAAAAGGCTTGCGACTGCAAGGATTGCAAAATAAAGCATCGCGACGAAGCGGAAATCCGGCAGCTGGTTTCCCGCTTGAACCGGATCGAGGGCCAGATCAAGGGCATCCGGGGAATGCTTGAAAAGGACGCCTATTGCACGGATATTTTGATTCAGGTTTCGGCGGCGAACGCTGCGCTCAACGCTTTTAACAAGATGCTTCTCTCGAATCATATTCGGACTTGTGTCGCCAAGCATGTGCGGGAAGGCGACGATTCGGTAATCGACGAGCTTGTCGAAATCCTTCCCAAAATGATGAAATAAAAACAAGGAGTTCCCAAATGTTAAACGTTATCATTGTCCTGCTTATCCTCGCAGCGATCGTTTTCGCTGTCCGTTCATCGATCCTGCATTTCAAGGGGCAGGGAGCTTGCTGTGGAGGTGGAAGTGGCGAGACGATTGCCCCCGAAAAGACGCTCGAAGGAAAGGTTGTCTGCGAAAAGACGGCTGCTGTCGAGGGAATGGTCTGCAAGAATTGCGCAGCCCATGTGCAGAACGCATTGAATGCCTTGGATGGCGTTTCCGCCAAGGTGAACCTGAAAAAGGCCGAAGTCCAGATTCGCGCCGTCCGTGACGTTTCGGACGAAGAAATTCGGAAAGCCGTTTCCGATGCGGGTTATGGCGTCGGGAAAATTATCGACCGTTAAACTCTCGGAGAAAAGATGGAAAAGTTTCGCGTCATCGGAATGTCGTGTGCCGCCTGTGTCGCCCGTGTCGAAAAATCCGTCCGGGAAATTCCCGGCGTGGTGTCCTGTTCGGCGAGCCTTCTTACGGACAGCCTGATCGTGGAGGGAAACTTTGAAAGTTCGGATGTCGTCCGTGCCGTTGAAAAGGCAGGCTACGGAGCTTCTCCGTGGGAAAGCGAATCCTCGGCGAGCGAGTCGGAACTGGACCGGCTTGCAGACAGGACTTCGCCTCTTTTGTGGAAGCGCTTTGGCTGTTCGGTAGCCTTCCTCCTGGTTCTGCTTTACTTCAGCATGGCGAATCCTCTTTTGGGCTTGCCGCTTCCGGCCTGCTTTGCTCGGTATGCGCTTTTGAGCGGTTCCGTGCAGATGGCGCTTGCGCTGATCGTTCTCTTCATCAACCGGAAATTTTTCGTGAGCGGATTCCGTGCGCTTTTCCACGGCGGACCGAACATGGATACGCTGGTTTCCCTCGGAGCGGGCGCTTCGTTTGTGTACAGCTTCGCAATGCTCTTCTTTTCGGACGGAAAGGCGCTTTATTTTGAAACATCCGCGATGATAGTTACGCTGATTACCTTGGGAAAATGCCTGGAATCGATGTCGAAAGGGCGCACGGCGGATGCGCTGAAAAGCCTGATGAAGCTCGCTCCCAAGACGGCGAATGTCATCCGGGAAGGAAACGAGATCGTGGTGGAGGCGTCCCTAGTGAAGGTGGGAGATGTCTTTATCGTAAGGCCCGGAGAAAGCGTTCCCGTCGATGGCGTGGTCTTAGAAGGCGCATCCGCAGTCGATGAATCCGCGCTTTCCGGCGAGAGCATCCCGGTCGATAAGGAGGTGAATTCCTTTGTCAGCTCGGCGACGCTAAACCAGAACGGATTTTTAAAATGCCGGGCGATTCGGGTCGGACGCGATACGGCGCTTTCAAAAATCATCGAAATGGTGAGCGAAGCTTCGGCGACAAAGGCTCCGATTGAAAAAATCGCGGACCGGGTCTCGGGCGTTTTCGTGCCTGCGGTCATCCTCGTTGCGCTCGTGACATTTTCTGTCTGGAAATTTCTGGGGGCGGACTTTTCGTTTGCGCTCTCCCATGCGATCGCCGTCCTTGTCGTGAGCTGTCCGTGTGCGCTCGGCCTTGCGACGCCTGTCGCCATCATGGTCGGGATGGGCAAGGGCGCGAAGAACGGCATCCTGTTCAAAACGGGAACCGCCTTGGAAGAGGCTGGGCGGATTCGGATTGTCGCTTTGGACAAGACGGGAACGATTACGCGGGGAAAGCCTGTCGTAACGGATATCCTTCCGAACGGAATGACCCGGAAAAGTTTTCTGGAACTAGCCGCTTCGCTTGAAGTGCGCAGCGAGCATCCGCTGTCGAAAGCGATCCTCGCCAAGGCGGAAGAGCTTTCCGTCAAAATCGTGGAACCGGAATCTTTCACGGCGAAGTCCGGTTTGGGCGTCGAAGCTCTCGTTGCGGGTCGAAAGGCGTTTGCTGGCAATCTGGATTTTATCCGTTCCAAGGTTCCGATCGATTCTTCCGTGGAAAATTCGCTTTCAAAACTCGCTGACGAAGGAAAGACCCCGATTCTCTTTGCGGACGAAAACATTTTCCTCGGAATCATCGCCGTTGCGGATGAACTGAAAGAGGATAGCGCGGCTTCGATTTCCGAATTGAGAAAGATGGGAATCTACACGGTCATGCTTTCGGGGGACAACAGGAGGACCGCTTCGGCTGTTGCGCAAAAAGCTCGGGTCGATGAAGTTGTCGCCGGGATCCTTCCGGGAGAGAAGGCTAGTGAAATCCGCCGGTTGCAGCAGCGCGGAAAGGTGGCGATGGTCGGGGACGGCATCAACGATGCGCCTGCGCTTGCGGCGGCAAATGTCGGCATGGCAATCGGAGCGGGAACGGATGTGGCGATTGACGCTGCGGATGTCGTGCTGGTAAACAGCAGCCTGGAAGATGTCTGCGCCGCGATCCGCTTGAGTCGAGCGACCCTTTGGAACATCCGGGAAAACCTTTTCTGGGCATTTTTCTACAACGTCGCCCTGATGCCGCTTGCCGCCGGAGCGTATTACGTGATCAACGGCTGGTCCATGCATCCGGTTCTCGGCGCTTGCGCCATGAGTCTTTCGAGTTTCTGCGTTGTGATGAACGCGCTTCGGCTGAACGTCAAGCGGATTCGGTCGGGACGCAAGGAGAGCAAAATGGAAAAGATGACGAAGAATATTCGGGTTGAAGGGATGATGTGCGCGCACTGCGAAGCCCATGTCCGCGAAGCGTTGCTCGCGATTCCGGGAATCGAGAATGTCGAGGCGAATCACAAGAAAAATTGCGTAAAAATCGAATGCTCGAAAATGCCGTCCGAGGAGTCCCTGAAAGCGGCGATCCAAAAGGCGGGCTACACTTACAAGGGATAAAAGAAAGCCGCCCGAAAAATTCGGGCGGCTTCGCTTCGTCGAAAATTACTTTTTCTTGGTTTCTCTTTCGAGAAGCTTTTCCGCTTTGCGGAATTCTTCCTTGACGGAAGTTGTACCGGTTCCGCCTTCGATATTTCTTCGGGAAACGGAGTAGGCGAATGTCAGTTTCTTTTTGACGTTTTTCGGGTCGGGAACGCCCTTGCTCGCCCATTCCTCGTCGGAAAGGTCGGTGAACTGTTCCCCCAGCCTTGCCGCTTCGCCGACAAGGCTTCCGACGATCCGGTGCGCATCGCGGAAAGGTATGTCGTCTTCGACCAGAATATCGGCGAGGTCCGTTGCGAGAAGCGCGGGAAGCATCTTGCTTTCCATCTTGTCGAAGTTCCACGTGGCGCTTTCGATGGCTTCTTTCATGACGCGGAGAATGACCTTTGCCGTGTGGACGCTGTCGAAAACGGGCTGCTTGTCTTCTTGCAGGTCGCGGCTGTAGGAAAGCGGCGCCCCCTTGACGAGGGTGAACATCGCGCTGAAATTTCCGAGCATCCGACCGGACTTCCCGCGGATAAGTTCCATCGAATCGGGATTCTTCTTTTGCGGCATCATCGAGGAACCGCTCGAAAAAGCGTCGGACAGGGTGAGGTAGCCGAATTCGCTCGAACTCCAGATGACAAAGTCTTCTGCGTAACGGCTGAGCGTGTT
>JBNMGX010000054.1:0-9713 GCA_050872465.1 Hallerella sp. | reverse complement strand
ATGTAGTAGAACGGCACTTCGAAAAGGTGCAGTTGCTTTTGCCACAGGTAAGCCCTGGCGTCTTCGAATCCCGAATAGTCGATTCCCGCATCGTAGCGATCCATGACCGAGAGCCACATTTCCTTGCGGTCGCTTGCGGGATGGTTCGGGTGCGAATACAGCAGGTGCTGGAAAGCGTCGATGGATGCGACCCACGGAAAAAGCCAGATGATTTCTTCGAGTTCGTTCGCCCGGCTGCGCTTCGCGTCTTCGGGGTTCGGGTAAAAAGGCGAAAGGTCCGTCGATCCGATGAGTTCCATGCTCATGCTCGAAACTTCGGCAAACTCGGAAGGAATGTCGTGGTAGGCGGTGAGCGGAAGCTTTGCCACTTCGAACTGCTGGAAGGAGTGCCCGCTTTCGTGGAGCAGCGTGTAGATGTCTCCGTCGGTTCCCGCCGCGTTCATGAAGATGAATGGCTTGCCGCTTTCCTCGAAGCCTATCTGGTAGCCGCCGGGAGCCTTTCCGACGCGGCTGTCCGGGTCGATGAGATGTTCTTCTTTCAGGGTGCGGAAATAGGCGGAAGTCTTGGGCGAGAGCCCGTCGAAAATCCGACCGACCTTTTCGATGAGTTCCGAACCTTTTTGGAACGGCTTCAAAGGTTCGCGCGAAAGGGCGTCCGCCTTGACGTCCCACGGGCGGAGGCGTTCGAGCTTCATCGCGGAGGCTTTTTCCCGGTAGATGTCCCGCAAATGCGGAAGGACAATCTTTTCAATCGATTCGTGGAATGTCCGGCAATCCTTGGGCGTGTAGTCGAAGCGGGATTTCGCCTTGAAAATGTAGTCGAGATAGTCGGAGTAGCCCGAATTCTTTGCGATTTCGATGCGGAGCTTGAAAAGCTTGTCGAATGCTGCGTCGAGGCGTTCCTTGTCTTCTAGCCTGCGGTTCGTGACAAGCTTCCACGCTTCTTCGCGGACGTTCCTGTCTGTCGAGGTGAAAAGCGCGGACATCTGCTGGAGCGTTTTCGTTTCGCCCTTGTATTGCACGCTCATCGTGCTCGTGATTTTCTGGTAGTCCTGGATGTCGGTGCTTTCTTCGGTAAAGAGCGGGATGTTTTTCGGGTTGAAGAGGGAAAGGCTCGTGCGGACGTCGCGGAAGTAGATGCCGAATTCGCTTTCGAGTTCGGCGACGCTCGGGTGTGCCATCATCTTGCGTTCGAGCTTGTTCCCGTAATCCTCGCAGATCGGGTCGATTTCCTGGACGAAATCCATGTAGGCCTTGGCGATTTTTTCGTCTTGCGTATGGCTTGTCATGGCGACGTAGCGGCGCGCGCTGACCTCGGAAAGGACGGTCGAAAGTTCGTTCCAGCGGAGAATCCAGTCGCGGAGCGATTTCGCGTTTTGCGGAATGTCTTCCAAGAGAAGCTTTTGGTAGTATTCGGTGACCTGCGCCTTGTCGTCCGCCTTGAAATTTTCCGGAATGAATGTTCGTTTCATCATGACTCCAAATTAGATAATTCGCCGAGAAGCCAGGCTTCGTCGTGGATGGCCACTCCGAGCTTCTTTGCCTTTTCGAGCTTTGAACCGGCCGCTTCGCCGGCTAGAACCCAGGACGTCTTTTTGCTCACCGAACTCGAAACCTTTCCGCCGTTGTCTTCGATGAGCTTTTGCGCGGAACTCCGGTCGAGCGTGGGGAGCGTTCCCGTGAGAACGACCGTCTGGCCCAGGAAATGATCCTTGACCTCTCCCTTGAATTCGGTCGGAAGCCCCGCTTCGATTAGCCGCTCGACTTCCGCACGGAATGTCTCGTTGCGGAAAAAGTCATAGACGCTTTGGGCGATGCGTTCGCCGATGTCCGGGATGACGGTGAGTTCTTCGAGCGTTGCCGATTCAAGTCTTTCGAGCGTCTTGAAATGCCTTGCGAGAATGCGCGCCTTGGTGCGTCCGACGAAACGGATGCCGATGGCGAACAAAAAGTTTTCGAGGCTCCGTCCCTTGCTTTTTTCGATTGCCGAGAGAACGTTCGCAGCGCTTTTTTCGCCAACCCGGTCGAGGCTTTCGAGGTCCTCTTTTTTCAGACGGTAAATGTCCGAGAGGTTCCCTATCTTGTGCGCTTCGAGGAGTTCCGCGATGAGCGACGGTCCCAGGTTTTCGATGTTCATCGCTTCGCGGGAGACGAAATGTTCGAAGAGTCTCTGGACGCTCGCTTTGCAGTGGAGATTTTCGCAGCGCAGATCGACCAGCCCGTCGTTTTTGGTGAGCGGCGTGCCGCATACAGGGCAAAGCTTGGGAACTTCCACCGGGCAGGTTCCTTCGGGGCGCTTGGACAGATCGACTTCGATGATTTTCGGGATGATTTCACCGCCCTTTTCGACGCCGACCGTATCGCCGACGCGGACGCCGAGCCGTTCGATTTCGTCGAAGTTGTGAAGCGTCGCCCGCTTGACGGTCGTTCCTGCGAGACGGACCGGTTCGAGGTTCGCTACCGGCGTGATGCGCCCTGTCCGCCCGACCTGGAAATCGATGGAGAGGACTTTTGCGTAGGCGCGTTCCGCCTTGAACTTGTAAGCGAGCGCCCAGCGCGGGCTTTTGGCTGTCGTCCCCAGTTCGCGCTGGAGTTCGAGGTCGTTCTGTTTGATGACCATGCCGTCGATCGGGTAGGGGAGTGCATCGCGACCGGCGAGAATCTGCTCGGAAATCTTCATGATTTCTTCGGCGTTGTGGGCTATCCAAAATTCGTTTGTGTGAAATCCGAAGTATTTGAGTGCGGTCAGATTTTCGGAATGTTTCTTGTTTCCGATGTCTTCGGGAATGTGGTAGGCGAGAAACCGCAGCTTCCGTTTGGCGCATTCCTTCGGGTCTTTGAGCTTGAGCGTTCCCGATGCCGTGTTCCGCGGATTCTGGAATCCCTGGATTCCTCGTTCTTCGAGTTCGTCGTTCAAAAGTTCGAAAGTCTTGAATTCCATATAGACTTCGCCACGGACTTCTAGAAATCCCGATGGGGCTCCGATTAGTTTGTGCGGAACATCTTCGATGGTCTTTACGTTGGCGGTTACGTCGTCGCCGACCGTGCCGTTTCCCCGCGTTGCGGCCTTCACGAGAATCCCGTTCTGGTAGGTGAGCGACATGCTGATGCCGTCGATTTTACGTTCGCAAACCCATTCCTTGGCATTCGGAACGCGTTCCGTCGCCTGCCGGATGAAGTCTTCCACTTCTTCTTTCGAATAGGCGTTCGAGATGGAGAGCATCGGAATCCGATGTTCCACTTTGGCAAAGTCGTTTAGCTGGTCGTTGCCGATTTTCTGGGTGACCGAATTTTGGGTGCGCCATTCCGGGTGGGCGGTTTCGAGCGCTTCGAGTTCCTTGACGCCGAAGTCGAAATCCTGGTCGCTCATCGGCGAGAAGCCTTCCTTGTAATAGGCTTCGCTTGCCGCCTTGAGTTGTTCTTGAAGTTCGCGGTAACGGGTATAGTCGCTTGAATTTTCTTGGTTCATGCGTGTAAAGATAGGATGATTTTTTGTCGCGGAATGGGCGGTTCGGAACTCAGTATTTAGAAACGCAGACGTCTAAGCTTAGTGAGCAGGGACTAGGAGTTAGGGAATAGTCCGCGGACGTTTAAGCTTTTGGGAAGCGTTTAGCGGAACAAGGGAATCTTCTTTCAGAGATTATCGGGTCAAGCCCGATAATGACATATTGCAAGGAACTGCAATGACAGGTTAGCGAGCTTGCCGAGCTAAGCCTGATCAGAGCTTAGTTGGGAGATCTTAGAGCTTAGTTACAGCTTGGACTCCAGTTTTTGCTATGGGGATTCGGTCGTTGCGCTTTGCGGCGGAAAGACTTACGACCTGCAGGACGAAACTTGCGAAGACGGAATTGCTTACGGCTCTGTCTCCGACGTCCGCGACAACCAAATCTATAAGACGGTTCGAATCGGCGAACAGGTTTGGATGGCGGAGAACCTAAACTATGTCGATTCCCTGATGAAAACCGTAGGTGGAGATTCTTCAAGTTTCTGTTACGCCAATAATCCCGAAAACTGCAAAAAGTATGGTCGGCTTTATTTCTGGTCCGCGGCGATGGATTCGGCTGCAGTCTTTACGGAAGACGGCAGGAATTGCGGCTGGAACGCAGAGTGTTCTCCGGCATATCCAGTTCGCGGAATCTGCCCGGCAGGCTGGCACTTGCCCGATACGACGGAGTGGCGTATTTTGCATGATTTTGTCTCTGAAAAAATCGGCAGTGCGGATTCCGTAGGCTATGCGCTGAAATCGATAAGCGGGTGGAATAAAAACGGCAATGGAGCGAACACTTTCGGCTTCGGAGCTCTTCCGGCTGGTCACGCCATTGCCGGTTCGTTCATGCGTGAAACCGGCGAAACAAATTTCTGGTCTTCTACGAAGATCTGTAATGGGGGTAGTAATGTTATCAATTCCGCCTATTCCTGGTATTTGTACTTCACTGCAACGTACTTTAAAAAAGATGCAGGCACCCAAGTGAATTTTTATGCACTCTCCATCCGCTGTGTCAAGGACATTTAACAATGCGTTTTCCTCGTGGGCTGAAAGCACCTTTTTTATCAAGGCTATATCGCTTTGCCCAAAAGGAAAGTATATTTGGAAGAGAATTTTTGGATAAGGAGAAACAATGAAAAAGTTTGCCTTGACAGTATCGGCGTTGGCTCTTGCCGCATCGGCTTTTGCCGGCGAAAATTTTGGAGGAATCGGCGTCACCATCTATGCGACGTCGAACGGGGTCCGCGTCGTCGATGTCATCCCGGGTTCTCCGGCTGCATTGGCGGGCCTTGAAGCTGACGACAGAATTCTCGCAGTCGATGGCAGATCGCTTGCGGGGAACACCCTCGACATGTCCAAGGACATTCTCCGCGGAACGGTCGGAAAACCGCTGGAACTTTCCGTCCTTCGCGAAAAGGATACGCTTTCCGTGACACTTCGCCGCGCAAGGATTCTTGTGAGCGAAATCGCCGAAGGCGATGTGAAGGATTGGTATGGCGAAAACCAGGATTCCTATTCATCGGATGAAATTGCCGAAGTCGCCCGCAAGTCGCTCGCTAACGATTATACGCTTCTTTCCGTGATGAAGGACGGTCGCGTCATTCCCGATTCGATGAACGTCTCCGCGGCGTCGCTTTCGTCCGTGTCGGTGGAAAATTCGAATGAGGAAAACAAGCCGGTGGTGAAGTCCCGGACTGTTCGGGCTGCCGGTTCCCTGGAACGGATGGACCGCGAGCAGGTGACGGTGAATCTTCGCGCGGAAGGTCCGACTGCGATTCGCATTGTGAGCGCGAACGGCGAAGTGGTTGAACGCCTTTTCAAAAAAGATGCGAAGGCCGGTTCGCAGGCGTTTGACTGGAACGGCAAGGGGGCTGCCTCGGGTCGCTATATCGTCCACATCGACCAGAACGATGCTTCTTCCGCCGTCTCGGTTGAACTACGCTAACGTTTTCCGTTTGGTTCGCTAAAGGCTTCTGTTTGGGCAGGAGCCTTTCCTTTTCTATTTTTGGCGAGTGATGTCTTTTTCGAAAATGCCGAAAATTTTCGGGTGCCTGTTCGGATGGGTGCTTGTTTTGGCATCGCTTTCTTTTTCGGAGGAACTCACACGGATAGAGCTTTCGGAGCGCCCCGAAATTCCCGATTCCTCTTCGGCGGATTCGTCTTCGGATTGGTTCGGCGGACCGAGAGATTCGACGCTGGCGGATACGGTCGAATACCATGCCGTGGATTTGCAATACGACGTGAACGCTTCGACATTCACCCTGAACGATAAGGCGCAGCTCAAGTACCGGACGGTGACGCTCGACGCGGATACGATTCTTTTCAACCAGAAGGACCAGGTCTTGCAGGCGAGCGGCGATCCCGTGCTGCGCGAAACGCGAAATTCGTCCTTGGCCGGTTACCGGATGAAGTATAACATGAAGTCTCGAGTGGGAGAGGTCTATTACGCGACGACTTTTCAGGACAACAACCAGCTGAACGGGATGGAAGTGCGGAGGCTGCCCGATACGCGGCTTCTGATTGCGCGGGGAGATTTCAGCACATGCGACGATACGACGCACCAGCATTACTATTTCTACGGAAGGCGGATGGTCGTGAAGCCGAAGGAAAGCGTGACGGCTCGGCCTGTCGTCTTGAACATTGCGGACGTTCCGGTCGCCGTCTTGCCGATGATTGTCGCACCTCTCAAGAGCGGACGCCGGTCGGGGCTTCTGACGCCGAAATTCGGCGGCGACCAGGTGCAGGGCTTCTACATCAAGAACGTCGGGTTTTACTATGCGCCGAACGATTACTGGGATGCGACGACTTCGGGGGATATCATCGAAGGCTCGTCGGCGAGCTTTGAAAAGACGACGCTTTCGGAGACGATCCGCTACAAGTGGCGCTATCGCCTGGACGGAAACATCTCCTACACGAGCTATCTGGAGCAGTTCGACTTCGCGAACAGCGGCTACGACATTTCGTTCAACCACAACCAGAACCTGACTCCCGACGGCAAGCACACGCTCTCCGGTTCGGGTTCTTTTGTCTCAAGCCAGAGAGTGCGGCAGGATAACGGCCTTACGTCGGAAACCATCCTGAACCAGCAGGCGAACGCCCAGATGACCTATTCGGGAAAGTTCGGAACGAACAAGAGCCTCACTATAAAGGCGTCCCAGCAGTATAACCTGGTGACGGGCAACAAGGAGCGCCAGATTCCCGATGTCCAGTTCCGCATGAGCGGGCAGCTTTTCGACTTCGAACGCGACGAGGACGAGGTTCGCGAAGAATCCTTTCTCGACAAGTTCAACTATTCCTTTACGAATCGCTTTAATTTGTATGAAAAGGTCGCGCCGGATACCGTGCGGGATATCGATACGGTCGCCTGGTACACGGGCTATCTCGGAACCTATTCCCTGGACTATTCGGGTTCGCTTTTTGGTGTCATCAACTTGACGCCGCGGGCGACCTTCACAGGAATGTGGAGCGGAAACCGCTGGATAAATCCGGACGATTCCGCCAAGTATCGCAAGCAGCGAAGCGGCTTCAACCCGGAAAAGGACGAATACGGCGAGTTTTTTTACAACCACAATTACAGCCTGACCGCGGATACGAAACTCTACGGAATCTGGATGCCGGAAATCGGTCGCTTTACGGGGGTTCGCCACGTGCTTTCGCCGAGCGTCTCTTACACGTATGCGCCAAAGATGGATACGAACCGGTATTTCGTGAAGCATCCGCTTTTGGGCCAGACGCCTTACCAGACGGAACAGAAGGCGATTGGGCTTTCCCTTTCGAACGATTTCGATATCAAGTATCTGAAGACGGTTGGTCGGACGAGAAAATCCGAGGAAGGCAAGGATTCGACGACATCGGAAGACACCTACGGGACGCGGCGGCTGGTGACGACATCCCATTCGACGTCCTACAATTTTGCGGCGGATTCGCTCCAATGGTCGGATATCAGTTCGTCGTTCGGGTTCCAGGTCTTGCCGAACTATCTTTTTACCATCCGCACGCGGCACAGCTTCTACCACAAGTTCGAAGACGATCCGAACAAGGTTCGAATACCGGAACTCACTTACTGGGGTTACGATCTGTCGAAAACGTTCAACTGGTCGGGGAGCTTCAATTCCGGGCTTCCATCCCAGATGGGAAAATACCAGAAGAATTCCTGGTCGGCGAGCCTCGACTACCGCTATTCCTTTTCGAGTACGCGCGTCGGGCGCAAGGTTTTCCGGGACAACGTTTCCCATTCGACGGGAATTTCCGCTTCGCTGCACCCGACCGAAAACTGGTCGATGACCTATACGACCCGCTACAGCTATACCGAGGGCCGTTTCGCTTCGCACGAGTTTACGTTCGACCGGACCTTGCATTGCTGGAAAATCGATTTCACGTGGACGCCGACAGGTCCCGCAGCGGGCTGGAGCTTTGCCGCCTATGTCAAGGATCTGCCGGATATTCGCTTGAATGCGGCGAGTACGGATGATTGATTGTTTGATTTTAATTTCCGGGACACGGTAAGAGGGACGCGGGATGGGGAAATTCGAAGCGAACTGCTTCATATGCCGTCGTCATTTCCTTTATTCGCTACAATGTCATTCTCCGGCTTATTATGCTGTCATTCCTTTTGCTCACTATAATGCCATTCCCCGTTTTGTTACATAGTCATTCCTGTGCACGCTATAATGTCATTCCCGTGTGCGCTACGCTGTCATTCCCCGGCTTGACCGGGGAATCCCTGTGATTGAGATTATCGGGTCAAGACCGATAATGACAGTTGCCGGGGCACGCCCGGCAATGACAAGGTTCAACCCGATGATGACATGTTGCAAAGAACGGCAATGACAGGTGGTTAGCGAACTTGTCGAGCTAAGCCTGATATTCAGAGCTTAGTTGAGAGAACTTAGAGCTTAGAACTGCGGACGTCTAAGTTTAGGGATTAGGGAACAGGGACTAGTCTGCAGACGTCTAAACTTTCGGGAAGCGGTACGAGGGACGTGGGGACCTGAAGCGAACTAAATTCTCTCAAGTTTTAACTCTTCACTAAGTTCTAAATCAGCTCTAAGCTCTGACCATGCTCCAGGATGACCGCTTGGAAGTAAAAGTTCGCTCAGACGCACCGTATCCCGCCCACCGAGTCCCGCTTCCCATTCTACTCCCTATTCCCTTCCCCCTAATCCCTGACAAATTCCACCGTGTCCCTTGTCCCGTTCTGACCTCCAATTTCACCAAAACAAATTTTTACATCTTCCCGCCCGGAAAAAATTTAATTCTTCTTTATGCACAAATTCTTATTGTTTCTCTTGTTGTCCGCCGCTTTTCTTTTTGCCGAAGAAACTTTGCCCGTCTATCAAAAGGGAAATGCCAAGTCCCGCATCCTGGGGAATCTCGGGGCTTCGGACAAGGTCGTCGAACTGCCGATTCCTCCCAAGAAAAAGAAGGTCGTGGAATATGTCAAGCAGAAAAATTCCAAAAAGAAAAAGCGTGTCGTGAAATATGTGAATGTCGAACCGAAGGAGCCGCCGGAGTTCATCCCGGTGAAAACGAAGTTCGCGAAAAAAGGCTTTGTCCGTCGCGCAGACTTTTCCCGGTTCAAGGAACGCGCCAAGGATTTGAGCGGCGTCTATTCCTCGGCGACGGGAAGCGTGGTGCTTTCGAAATCCCCGAACTCCCCGGAAAGATTCAATATCCGAATCCAGAACGGTCCGGAAAATGACCGGGCGGAAATCGAAATGGGGAACATCCCCGCCCGAAATGTTTCCGGGCACATGCGCTTTTCCTATTCGGAACCGGGCTGCAATCTGGAAGTGGATCTTTTCGAACGCAAGGTCCGGGTCGCGCAGAAAGGCTGCGAAGAGTACAATTCGAAAGTTGCGTCTCTGTCTGGAAATTACGAAAGCTATGCGGAATACCGCCACCGGGCGGAAGTCTTCCGCGACAGGGAATTTCGCGCCTCTTTCAAGAAGTTCACCTGGTGCCCGGAAGGTCCCGCTTCCTGTGAAAAGATTCGCGACGAGGAAGACTGCACGGTCGAAATCGTCTGGAGCAAGGATTCGCAGGGAATCATCGAACGCCGCTGCGGCGAAATGGTCCACAAATACCGCCCGATGGAACGCATGATTCCGCACAAGTCGGACTTTTACCGCGAAGAAAAACCCGTCATGCTCAAGACGAAGCGGACGGACATGGCAAACGAATGGATGGTCTGGTTGTATTACCCGAAAGCGAAACGCTTCAAGAT
>JBNMGX010000053.1:0-9861 GCA_050872465.1 Hallerella sp. | reverse complement strand
GTAATAATTGGCTCCTTCGGTATCTTCTGCGGGAGCGTAATAGGAGGCGTTTCCGTTCTCGGAACTATATGTTTCAAAATCATCTTGCGCAAACGAAACCGTTGCGGCAAATAGACAGGCGCAAAGAATTTTGAAAGCTATTTTCATGGATCCTCGGCAATTCGATAGTGCCGGGGGAGGGAATCGAACCCTCACAGAGTTGCCTCTACTGGATTTTGAGTCCAGCGCGTCTACCAATTTCACCACCCCGGCAAGGGCGTGTCACAAATATAGAACTGTTTTTTGAATTTTGAGCCGGGTTTTAAAAAGATTCCTGCTTTTTTATCGGCTGGAATTCCTGATTGAGCTTCTCCAGGGTATTTTTCCCATATTCAATGGCCTGTTCGCGGGTTTCAAAATCCCCGACATGAACCAGATAGAGCGAACGCTCCTCGGTCTTGGATTCGAGAATTCTCGCATCGATTTTTTTTGCCCGGAGGGAGGTGGCGAGCATTTCGGCGTTTGTGGAAATACTGAAGGCTCCGACTTGCAGCGACCAGTTCTTGGCGGATGCGGTCTCTGAACTGGAACTTTCGTTTGCGATTTCCGAGGAGCTTGAAGAACTCGACGGTTCGGCTTGGGGGAGGGTTGCCAACGAACTGGATTCGCTGGTGCTCGATGAACTTGGACCGGCGGTGGCGGTATTTTCCTTGGCTCTTCCGGTTTTTGCCCGTTCGATTTCTTGGCACAGGCTCTGAACGGAATCCATCGGGCTTGCCTTGTAGAGGCTCTGGCAAACCTGGAAAATGACGGCTAGCTGCCGAACTTCCGCCTTGGCGAAAGCGGTCTTGAGGCTGCGGAAAGAAAGGTCCGGGCGCTTGAGGTAAAGTTCGAACTGGGCGCGCGTCATGTAGAGATCCGAAAAAACGGGAAGCGTATCCGGCGTGGCAAGTATCAGGCTGTCGAGCTTTTTTCTCGCAAGGGAAAAGTCCTTGGCGTTTCCGGTCTGGGAACGGGCGAGCACTCCCCACAGCGCGCATTCGGAACGAGCTTTCGCTTCAAGCGCGGGACAGGCGGCGTCAAAGGATTCCGCGGCGCGGATCCAGTCTCCGGACACATATGCCTTTTGGGCGTCTTCGACCGTAACGGCCAGGATGCTTTTGAAGGAAAGCGCAACCGCAACCAGAAACACGGAATAAAAACGCATCGATTCTCCTTATTCTCCGACAGGCGTTCCGCGAAGAGTCCAGCCTCGGACCTCGTCGATTTTGCATGTGACGTAATCGCCCGGCTTTGCCGCCTCGGACTTGATGATGACCTTCTTGAAACTGCCTGTCTTGCCAACCCATTCGCTCGGATCCTTGGACGACGGGCCTTCGATTAAAATTTCCTCGGTGCGACCGATCATCTGCCTGTTGCGTTCGAGCGTAATCGCGTTTTGCAGCTCGACCAGTCTTTCTAACCGCTTCTGCTTTTGGCTTTCGGTGAGCGTTTCGGTTTCCTTGGCGCTCTCGGTACCTTCGCGCGGGCTGTAGATGAACATAAACGCCGCATCGAACTGGGCTTCCCTGACAGCGGAAAGGGTCGCTTCGAAATCCTCGTCGGTCTCCCCGACAAAGCCCGCGATGATATCCGTCGTCAGCCCGTAGAAAGGGTTCTTGCCGCGGAACTTTTCGAGAATCCGCATAAATTCATCGACCGTATAGCGGCGGCGCATTTTCTTTAAAACCGGGTCGCTTCCGCTTTGGAGCGGGATGTGCGCATGGGGGCAGATTTTGGGCGTGTCTTGCAGAACTTCGACGAGCTTTTCCGTATAGAATTTCGGGTGCGGACTCATGAAGCGGACTCGGCGGATTCCTTGCACTTCCGAAATTTTCAACAGCAGGTCGGCGAAGTCCAGATTCCTTTCCCGGTAGGCGTTGACCGTCTGACCGAGCAGGCAGATCTCGGAAACGCCGCGTTCGCTAGCCGCCTCGACTTCCCGGATAACGTCGCTTGCATCGCGGTACTTTTCCCTTCCGCGGACATAGGGAACGATGCAGTAGCTGCACCGGAAATTGCATCCGCGCTGGATCGTGACGTAGGCGGAAAACGGGTGTGAAAGCTTGGCGTATTCGCCTAGATAGTTCTCGGTATCTTCAAAGCCCGTAACGACCCGCTTCGAGAGAGTCCGCCTGTTTACGGCAATCGGATGGGGAAAGAGCAGCTCGGGAATCCTGTTGTATTGATCCGGGCCGATGACGTAATCGACGCAATCGACCTGTTCGATGAGGCGCGAACCTAGATGTTCCGCCATGCAGCCCGTCACGACGAACTTGATCCACGGACGGTGCTTCTTGAAAAACTTCATCTTGGAAATTCGGGCCTTGGCGCTTTCTTCCGCCTTTTCCCGGACGGAGCACGTGTTGAAGAAAAACAGGTCCGCTTCTTCGGGGTCTTCGGTGGGAACGCAGCCGTTCTTTTCGAGCATCGATGCGATGAGCGCAGAATCGTACTCGTTCATCTGGCAGCCATAGGTATCGATCAGGTAGCGGGTCGGCATTTTTAGAACTGCAAATTTTTGAGATCCGAGAAGTTTGGGATGGAATAGGTCGGCTCGACCGGGGCAAAGCTCGAACGCTTGCCAAAACCGTTCTCGATGAAGACGCTGTCGATTCCGGCGTTTTTCGCTCCGAGGATATCCGGAGCATCGTCTCCGACCATGACGGCTTCCTCCTTGGGAATGCCTGTTTCCTTAAGGATTTTCAAAAAGGGTTCTGCGGAAGGCTTGCGCTCGGAAACCGTATCGCCAAAGGCGAAGGCGCTAAAGCAGGATTTCAGGTCAAAATGTTTTAGTAGCGCAAGACCTGGAATATGGGGCTTGTTGGTCGCGAGAGCCTTTTTCGCGGGAAAGTTTTTTAGAAAATCGACAACGCCCGGATAGGGGACAGTCGCGTTTTGGCAATGCCCGGCGTAAAATTCGCTATAACATTTGTGCACTTCTTCGAGCGGAGCGTCGGCGCCTTCCAGGGAACGTTCGATGAGTTTTAGGGAACCGTTCCCGATGTAGCTTCTGATTTTTTCTGTAGAAAGTGTCTTTAGTCCGAATTCGGCAAGGGCGTGGTTTACGGCGACGCTTAAATCGCCGAGCGTGTTGAACAGCGTACCGTCCATGTCAAAAATATACAGCGATTTCTTTTTCATCGGAACCAAATTTAGCAATTTCATTTTTTGCGTTTTGTTATCTTGGAATTTATGGAACGGAAATTCATTCTCTGCTACCACGATTTTTCGGTAAGGAATTTTCGACGGGCTTCGGAGCATATCCGCTTGCTGTCGGATGCCGCGGATGGGCCGATTGCAATTGCGGTGATCCCTTCGACGGAAGGCGCAACGGAAGAGGATATTCACGCTTTTAAGGATGAGCTGAATCGTTTGATCTTCGCGGGGCATGAATTGCTGCTGCACGGTTCGAAGCATTTGGCGTCTCAGCCTTTTTCCCGGAGCGTTTTGGGGAAGGCGGCTCTTTTTTTGACGGATAACGAAGCGGAGTTTGCTGGCCTTGACGAATGGGATTCCTTTGTCCTGCTTGAACAGGCGACGGAACGGTGGAGCGCTCTTTCGCTTCCGCCGCTTTCGGGTTTTGTGCCGCCCGCATGGTATGGAAATCCTTTTTTAAAAAAACAGGTTCTGGAAAAGTTTGCGTTTTATGACGGTCGTTTTAGCGTAGCCGGGAAGTTTCGAAATTGCCAGAGAACTTTTTCGTTGGCGGTTAGCTTTGCCGGGCTTCCGAAATGGAGCCTCCCGCTGGTAACGCTTTTGGCTAAAACGGTTTTGCGTTTGCCGTTCGGCGTACCGCGCCTTGTGTTCCATCCTGTCGATTTTGAAACTTTGGGCAAAAGAAAGATTCTGTTTCTGGTAAGGGAATTTTCCAGACAGCGGAAAAAAATTTTCTACCGGAATCTTTGAATTTTTTCTATTGAAAAACAAAAAGACCTCGCTTTGAGCGAGGCCTTTTCTCTTCGGTTTGTCTAGACTTTTGCGCTGCGGTTCTTTTTAATCTCCTGCGCTTTGCTCTTGACCTTGTGGAAAATCGCATTCGGCAACCAGAAGAATGTCGGAACCAGGTACATTGTCAGAATGCCCGAAACGAGAAGTCCACCGACGCTCGCGATACCCATCGGCTGGGTCGAAGCGGCGGAATCGCCTCCGATCGCAAGGGCGAGAGGCATCTGCGCGATAATGGAAGCCGCGCTGGCGAGCAGGATGGCCTGGAATTTTTCCTTGCCTGCGGTGATGATGGCGGAACGTCTTCCCATCTGGCCGGAACGCAGATAGGCGTTCGCGCTGTCGAGGAGAAGGATGGCGTTGTTCACCACGACACCGATCAGCATGACGATTGCCATGAATGCAATCATGGATAGCGGCTTGTTCGTGACGACAAGCGACAGCACCACTCCGATTGCGCCCATCGGAATCGTTGTGAGGATAACAAAAGGCTGGGCAAAGGATTCAAGCAATGCGACAAGCAGAATGTATGTCAGGAGAATCGCCATGATGATTGCGACGACGAATTCCGAGACCATGTCGTTCTGCATGTCCGCCGTTCCACCGAAGGAGAATTCAACGCCTTCGGGAATGCCTTCCCACGTCTTGGTGGCCTTCATGATGTCGCCCATGATTTGACCGGAAGTGTAGCCGGGGAGAAGGTTCATCGAAACTTCGACCAGGCGTTTTTTGTGCTTTCTGGTGATTTTCGTCGGAGCTTGCGTATTTTCGACGTAGAACAGCGTGGACATCGGAACATAACCCTTCGACGTGAAAATCGGCAGATCCAGAATCTTCTGGCGCGTATTGCGGTCGCTTTAACGGAGTTTTAGGTAGATGTCATATTCTTCGCCGTCTTCTGTATATTGGCTTGTCTCGTAGCCGCTCACATAAATATAGGCAGCTGTCGATGCGGATTGGACCGCCATACCATAGTCGGCGAGAACCGCGCGGTTCGGGATAAAGGCGATTTCCGGCTTTCCCGCTTCGTAGGAGGACTTGACTTCTGTAACGCCGCTCATTTCGGTGATATGCGCCTTCGCGATTTCGGAAGCCTTGACGACGGAATCTCCGTCTAGTCCGAGCACTTCGAGAACGACGTCACCCGACTGTCCACCGCCCATATCGGTAGTCGAAGCGGCTTTTAGGCTGATGTAGGCATCGGGAATGTTGGCGAGGACAGGGCGCAGCGAATCGATGATTTCGTCGGTCGTCCGAACGCGTCCTTCGTCTTTTCCGATGAGCGTAATCCGCATGGTCGCCTGGCCGACGGAACTCATGCCCGATTCACCACCGACCGTCACATAGTAACGTCTGAGTTCGGGAATATCCTTGATGCGGCTTTCGATAACCTTGGTGATACTGTCTGCGGTTTCGATGTTCGTGCCGGCAGGAAGTTCCAGGGAGAGCTTGATCACGCCTTCATCGCTTTTCGGCATGAGTTCGACAGACATGAACTTCGTGACGAGCAGGAATGTTCCGCCGATAAGGGCGATGAGTACGAGCGTCTGGAAGATGACTCCGGGAATCGATAGGGCAAAGGAAAGCGTCTTGAGATAGATATTCCGCATCCAGTTGATGAGCATCGGGAATATGCCGAAAATCTTGGATACGATGCCTTTCTTTTCCTCGGCAAAAGTTCCGTCCGGATTTTTCTTCTTGCCCTTGAACAGGTAGGCCGCCATGAGCGGGGTGAGCGTAAAGGTGAGAAGCAGGGAAACGACCGTTGCGAAGACCATCGTAAGACCGTAGTTTCTGAAGAATGATCCGGCGATGGATTTCATAAAGGCGATTGGCACGAACACGCAGACGTTGGTAAGCGTCGATGCCATGATGGCGACCATGATTTCGCTGGTCCCCTTGAATGCCGCTTCTTTCGGTTCAAGGCCTTGGTCGAGTTTCATGGAAATGTTTTCAAGAACGACAATCGCGTTGGTAACGAGAAGACCGACCGCACTGGAAAGAGCCATCAGCGTCATGATGTTGATGGTGAAGCCGGCGAAATACATAAACGTGAATGCACCGATAACGGAGATAGGCATTGTCACCGCAGCGATAATCATCGTGCTGAAGCGTCCGAGGAAGAGGAGCAGGATGATGGCGGTCAGGGCGATAGCGATTTCGATATTTGAAATCACGTTGTCTAGCGATTCCTGAACCTTTTCCGCCTGATTATACACCAGGTTCAGCTTATAGCCGTCCGGCAGGGAGGCGTTGATCTGGTCAACCTTTCGGAGAACCGCCTTGGAAACCGCGACGACGCTCGCGTCCGTGCGCTTCTTGATATCGAAGCCGACCGAGTTTTCGCCGTTGTACCGGGAGTGCGAAGTGATGTCTGCGATGGTATCCTTGACATCGGCAATGTCCGCTAGGCGAATAACGCCTTTAGCCGTCGGAATTTCCATCTGGCGGATTTCATCGAGACTTGTAAACTTGCCCTTTGTGCGGGAACCGGTATTCTTTCGGACTCCGCGGATGTCGCCTGCCGGGAAGTTTACGTTCGCTGCCTGGAGAAGTCCCATGACGGTCGTCGGGTCCGCTTCGCGGGAAAGCATGTCTTCCTTGCGAAGCTCGACAACGATTTGACGGGTCGTTCCGCCGAACAGATCGACGCTTGCAACGCCGGGAGTCGATGTCAGGAGAGGCTTGATTTCGTCGTCCGCTTTCTGGCGGAGTTCCGTCGAGGAGATAGGCCCGGTAAAAGCAAAGCTGATGATCGCGCTGCTGTTGATATCGACTTTCGAGATGATGGGGCTTTCCACCGCATCGGGGAAGCTTGCCGCCGCCTGGGAAATCTTGTCGCGGACATCGGATGCCGCCACATCGACATCGGTTCCCATTTCGAAGAAGAGAACGAAGATGGCATAGTGTTCCATGCCGTAGGCTTTTACGTAATCGATACCGTCGATCAGTTCAACCTGGTCTTCGACCGGCTTGATAACGGTGGATTCCAGTTCTTCCGGGCTTGCTCCTTTATACTGGACAACCGCCGTAACGACCGGAACTTCAAAGTTCGGAAGCATATTGACCGGCATCATGCTGTACGTGTAAACGCCGAACACGACGACGGTCAGGATAACCATCAACATGGTGATGGGTTTATAGATACTTGCCTTGATCATGCAAAAATCTCCAGATGCGGGTTATTCCAGAATCAGGACCTTGTCGCCCTCGTTCATCTTGGAAACGCCTTCGGTAATCACCTTGTCGCCCAGTTCAATGCCCGAGAGGATTTGCGTTGTCGTGTTTCCGACGATTCCCAGCCGGATGATCTTCCGCTTCGCCTTGCCTTCGCTATCGACTATCCATGCGAAGTTTACACCGTCCTTATAGACGACTGCATCATTCGGGATGCTCACGCCCTTGATGGTGCGGGCGTGGATGCTAGCCGTGACGAACATCCCCGGGAGAAGCTTGCGTCCCTTGTTCTGGAACGTGATTTCGACAGGGAAGAATCTAGTCTTGGAGTCGGCGGCGAGAGGAACCATGCTGACTTTTCCGCGGAGGGTTTCCCCGTTCAGCGAAATCGTCGCTTCGGCGCCTTTCTTGAACAATCCGATATCCTGTGTCGTGACGTTGAGCTTTAGGATTACCTGATCGAGCTTTGCGACGGTGAAGAGGATGGAGCCTACGCTTGGAACTTCGCCGACCTTAAAGCGGACATCGGTTACGGTTCCCGCAGCCGGTGCGAGAACGAGAGTTGCGCGGCGAGCCTGTTCTAGCTGCATCTTGGCAACGTCAAGCTGGGTCTGCGTCTGGTCGATATCCTGTTGGGAAACGCCGCCCTTTGCCTGGACTTCCTTCATGCGGTTCAGGGATTTTTCGAGAAGTTTAACCTGGGCCTCGGCCTGTTGATAGCCCGAGTTGTCACCGGTAAACGTAAATTCGGCGAGAACCTGGTCTTTTTGGACGTTCGAACCGACCTGTACATTGATTTTGGCGATCGGATCGGACATCTTGGCGATGGCGTCCGTCTGCTGGGAGCCTTCGATGGTTCCGTTAAAATCCCGGAAATCGGCGAGCTTTTCTTCGCTTGCCGTGACAACGCGGACCGGTTTGCCTTTTTGTGCCTGGATTTCTTCCATCGTCAGGGAAGGTTTCTTGGTTTCTTTTTCCGTGTTGCAACCGGCGAGAAAGAGTGCCAGAGTTGCAAAGGCGATAATCTGAGTGGTTTTCAGTTGCTTCATAGAATCCTCTTAATATTCTCCGGTGGCTTTGAGTAATGCGTTGTAGGCCTTGTTCCAGTCGATGATCGCGGACAGGTAGGACAGTTTCGCATTCTTGAGACTCATGTTTGCGTCTAGGTAGTTTAGCTGGGTTTCGCGACCTGCCTTGTAGGCGGCTTCGGTCATGTCCAGGTTCTTTTGCGCCAGATCGACATGGCGGTTCTGGATTTCGATTTGGCGGTTTGCGTCGTCGAGCGTGTTCTGCGCCGATTCGATTTGGAGCTTGATGCCGCGTTCGGCGTTGTCCTTCTGGATTTGCGTCTTGCGCAGGTCCGTCTTGGCCTGGACGACCGCTTCACGGGTCTTCATGCCGTTGAAAAGGTTCATGGAAAGGTTCAGATAGACTTTCTTGGAAATGTTGTCGTCCCAGTCCGGCGCATCCCACTTGAAAAAGTCGTTTTGACCGTTCTGGTAGGTGATAGATCCTCCGAGAACGAGGGTCGGCTTGTAATCGCCTTTTTCGATATCGATGTTTTCTTCGTACATCTTGGCGCTTTCATCGAGCTGGGCGAGTTCCTTGCGGCGCTGGCGAACATTTTCCATCGCGGTGTCCGGGAGGGGGATGTTTCCCTGTTTCGGGTCACGAAGCTCGCCTTTGAATTCCGCTTCTGCATCCCAGGGAAGTCCCATGGAATTAAGCAATGCGTTCCGGGCGACAATGCGATCCTTTTTCGTCTTTTCGAAAGAGGTCTGCAGTTCGTCCATCGAAATCTGGGCGCGAATCTGGTCGAGTTCCGTAGCTAGCCCGCTCTTGACCGCCTGATCGACATAATCCAGATGTTCCTGGAGCTGGTCGATGCTTTCCTGCAAGATGACAAGCGCAGAATCTAGGTAGAGCAGCTGGTCGAAAGAATTTTCGACGTTGTAGCGCACGTCTTCCTTGGCGGTTTCCAAATTCAGTTCGCTCACCCGGCGGTAAGCCTTGGCGATTTTTGTTCCCGTGCTGACCTTGCCTTGGGCGTAGAGGATTTGCGTTGCCGTGATTCCTATCTGGGTTCCCCAGCGGTATCCCGACATGGCGCTCATGCCATACGAGAAGTTGTCGAGGACGCCGGCGAGCATTTCTTCGTTTTTCGTCGCGGCATCGTCGAGCATCTTGCTGATCGCGCTGGATTTTTTGACATCCTTGACACCGAATGTCCGGGCGTATGTCGCGCTGAGATCCACGGTGGGGAAAGCGTTGCCGTAAGCGGCGGTGACCTGGGATTCTGCGGACTTGAGGCTTTCTTCCGCAGTCTTGATGTCCGGAGCGTTTTCAAGTGCAATCCGAACGGCGTCGTCTCGGGTATAGGAAGAGGCCGCCCATACGGGGAGACTTCCCAGCGAGACCGCGATGATCAATCGTTTGAAGGTTCGGTTCATCTGTTAATCTGCCTTTTCTCTGTTAAATTTTGTTTTCGCGTGCCCAAATTAGAAAAAAGAATATATAGGGAAATGTTTTGCATAGGAATTTAATGATAAACGGCAAAAGTAAGCGGATGAATGTTTTACTCAATTAAATGAAGAACGGTTTAATAAAGGTTCTGTGAAAATGAAGAAGCCTGCGTTTCGGAAATACGAGAAACGGGCAAAAACTTTTGCCCGTCGCTTAAACGAAAAGTTGTGGTTGCCGAAACCGAATCTGGTTCAG
>JBNMGX010000052.1:0-10001 GCA_050872465.1 Hallerella sp. | reverse complement strand
GTTCAAGGCTTGGCGTGAGCGGTTCTAGGGCAGGGCTTTTTTTGCGCATGGATAAAATCTATCTTTTTTTGGCGATGCGTATCGGGTTTGTTCTCGTTCTTTCGTTTTTTTTGCTTGCGGGGTCGGTGACGGTTCACGCGGCGGATTCTCCGTATGGAATTTCGCTTTCGGTCGATGTGCCGCTGCTCGTGCTTGGAATCGGAACGTCGCTTGCGGGGAATGTTCGCTACGCGGGGATGGAGGCGCGCTCGGAGCTCCCGGACAAGGACAGGCTCTTGCCGTGGGACAGGCCCTTTGCCGGGAACAGGAACCGCATTGCGGACCGGACGAGCGACTGGATGAGTTTAGCAATAGTCCTGCCCTTTGCGTGGGAAGGCTATAACTGGAAAACGGGAAAAAGCGATGCCGGCGAAGTGGCGACTTTTCTTTTGACCGCGTTGGAAATCGGATTCTTGCAGAACGGGATGAACCTGCTTGTGCGGAGCGCCCGTCTGTGGCCGCGTCCCGAACTGTATTCGTCAAAAGCGGATATTTCTCGCGGAGAGTCCTGGGGATCGTTCTATTCCGGACATACGAGCGCAGCGTTCGCCCTGGCTGTCTTTAGCGGCATGTGGTTCGAGGCGAAAAATCCGGGTTCGTCGCTTTCGCCTGTCGTCTGGGGCGTTTCGCTTGCGTCGGCGGCTCTTGTCGGCGTGCTTCGCATCTGGGCGGGAAAGCATTATCCGTCGGATGTTCTCGCCGGAGCCGCTATCGGTTCGCTTACGGGCTTTGCCGTCTTGCGGCTTCACCGCCAGTCGCGTGTTTCGCTTGCTGCTCTTCCCGGCTATTTGGGAATTGCGGTCCGTTTTTGAGGTGGGCAAATTTTATCTTTGCTTCCGATGAAAAGTTCTCACTTGCTTCTTTGGCATTTTCTCGCCATCTTTACGGTTGCCGTCTGGGGCGCGAGCTTTGTCTCGACAAAGATTCTTCTGAATGCGGGCTTTCTTCCGACGCACGTCTATCTTCTCCGTTTTGCGTTCGCCTACCTGATTCTCTTGGCCGTTTCTCACGAAAGGCTTTTCGCAAAAACTTTGAAGCACGAGGCGATGCTTGCCTGCTGCGGCCTCACCGCCGGATCGATTTACTTTATCGCGGAAAATACCGCTCTCGGGCTTTCGCTCGTATCGAATGTTTCGCTAATAGTTTGTGCGAATCCTCTGCTCACGATGATTCTCGGCGGAATTCTGTATCGGAGCGAGCGGCTCGGGAAACGCCAGGTCGCAGGTTCGCTTCTTACTTTGTGCGGAATGGTGCTGGTTGTTCTGAACGGAAAGTTCATCTTGGAGCTTTCTCCGGCGGGAGACCTGCTCGCCTTTGTCGCGGCTCTTGTCTGGACCGTCTATTCGCTGATTGTCCGTCCGCTTTCGGAATGCTATTCGGCGCTTTTCATCTCTCGGAAAATCTTTTTCTATGGTGCGCTGACATCGCTTCCCGTCTTGTTTTTTGTCGGGGTAGATATTCCCTGGGCGGCGTTTAAAAGCCCGGTTGTCGCGGGGAACTTTCTCTTTTTGGGAATCGTCGCTTCGCTTTTCGGCTACGTGATTTGGAACAAGGCCTTGCGCGTCATCGGGACGGTTCTCGCGTCGAATTACATCTACGCGATTCCGCTCGTTTCCATCGTTCTTTCGGTGATTTTTTTGCATGAACGGATTACGCCTGTCGCCGTTCTCGGCGCTTTTCTAATTCTTTTCGGGATGGTCCTCGCCGAATACCGGAAAAAGTAGGGACGATAAAAAAGTGCTATATTGGTGGCATGTCCGTTATTTTTGATTTTCCCTATGTCAGGAACCGGTTCTCTCCGGTCCGCAGAAAAACAGTCCAGGTAAAAGTCGGTGATGCCCTTATCGGCGGCGGTGCGCCTGTCGTGGTGCAGTCCATGACAACGACGAAGCCGAAGGATGTGGAAAAGACTGTTGCCGAGACGATTGCGCTTGCGGATGCGGGCTGCGAACTGGTGCGCATTACCGCCCCGACACTTTCGGATGCGCAGGCTCTCGAAGAAGTAATGAAGAAAATCCGGTCGGCAGGCTGCCGTGTTCCGGTTTCCGCGGACATCCATTTCCAGCCGAAGGCGGCTTTCGAAGCTCTCAAGTGGGTCGAAAAGGTCCGTATCAACCCGGGAAACTTTGTCGATTCGGGCATTGCGACGCTCGACAAGCAGGCCGATAAAAATTTTGACGAAGGTCGGGAAAAGGTTTTCGAAACGTTCACGCCTTTTGTGCGGGAGGCGAAGCGTCTCGGTCGCGCGATTCGGATTGGCGTAAACCACGGTTCGCTTTCCGCCCGGATGCTCTACCGCTACGGCGATACGGTCGAAGGCATGGTCGAAAGCGCGATGGAATATCTCGCCGTGTGCGAAGCGGAACATTTTGACCAGGTCGTGGTGAGCCTCAAGTCCTCGACTCCGCGCGTGGCGATTTGCGCTTACCGGATGCTCGCGGCGCGACTCGAAGCGGAACATTTTAAGCCGTATCCTTTCCATGTCGGCGTGACGGAAGCGGGAGCCGGCGAAGACGGAAGGCTCAAGTCCTCGGTCGGCATCGGTTCGCTGCTTCTCGACGGGCTTGCGGATACGATCCGCGTGTCGCTGACGGAAGATCCTGTGGCGGAAGTGCCCGTTGCGCGGGAACTCGTACGTGTCTGCGAACTGCCAAAAGACGAACTGAAGTTCGAAGTTCCCGAATGGAAAAAGGATCCGTATCACTACTTGCGGCTGGAAACTTCCCCGGTGAGCTTTTCGGGAGTTTCGCTCGGCGGAAAGGAGATTGTCCGCGTCGGTGAGGCCGTGGATGTCGTAAGCGTTTCGGGAAAGCCCCGCTCGCCCGAGTTCGCCTTTACGGGACTTTCTTCCCAGGGAATTGTCGAGTTTCGGGATGCTTTTGATATCGCCGCGTATGCCGCGGGAAATCGGAATGTTCCGTCGGATTCGCTCGTTGCCTATACAGGCGAAAACTTCACGTTCGGCGTACGCGCTCTGGTGTCTGCGCTCGCATCGAAAGGCGCAAAAAATCCGATTCTCCTTTACCGGAAAATTTCCGGAGCGGAAGACGAAAAATTGAAAGTCGCTGCGGAATTCGGTTGCCTTCTCTCGGACGGAATCGGCGATGCAGTGGTCATCGACGCTTCGGACGAAAAGTCCGCGGTCTCGCTCGCCTTTGACATCTTGCAGGCTGCGGGAGTCAGGCGCAGCAAGACGGAATTCATCAGCTGCCCTAGCTGCGGACGCACGCTCTACAACATCCAGCATGTGCTCGGAAAGATCAAGGCCCGGCTCGGCCATCTCCAGAACCTTTCGATTGCGGTCATGGGCTGCATCGTGAACGGAACGGGCGAAATGGCGGACGCCGACTTCGGCTATGTCGGAGGCGCACCCGGTTTCATCAACCTCTTCGAAGGCAAGACGTGCGTGAAGAAGAATGTGCCCGAATCCGAAGCGCTCGACGAACTCGTGGAACTCATCAAGAGCCGCGGGCGTTACGTCGAAGAATAGTTTTGTTATCAAGGAACCTTCACAAAGGAACTCACAATGCGTAAAATCAAAACTCTGAACAACATTTCCAAGAAAGGTCTCGATCTCTTCGGGAACGGCTACGAAGTTTCGGAAAATGTCGAATCTCCGGAAGCGATTCTCGTCCGCAGTGCACAGGTCGATACGGATTCTTTTGATGGTCTGCTCGCGGTGGCCCGTGCCGGTGCCGGCGTGAACAACATCACCATCGACAAGGCGAGTTCGAAGGGTGTTTGCGTTTTCAATACGCCGGGAGCCAATGCGAATGCGGTCGCGGAACTGGTGATGACGATTCTCGGCATGGCCGTTCGCCATGTGTCCGAAGCGGAAGCCTGGGTCAAGTCTCTCGACCCGAACGATCCGGCTCTCGACAAGACGATCGAAAAGGGCAAGAAAATGTTCGCGGGGACGGAACTTGCCGGAAAGACGCTCGGCGTCATCGGGCTTGGAAAAATCGGCGTTCTCGTTTCGAACTATGCGCGCTGGAAGAACATGAACGTGGTCGCTTACGAACCGTATCCGAGCGCAGCGAACATGCACAAGCTCTCGAATGTCGTCACCGTGGTGAAGACGATTGAAGAAGTCATCGCGAAGTCGGATTTTATCACCGTCCACGTGCCGTTCATCAAGGGCGTGACCGAGAATATGCTGAACGAAAAGAACCTTGCGGCGTTCAAGGGTTCGATCATCATGAACTTTGCCCGCGGCGGCATCGTGAACATGGACACGGTTTACAAGATGCTCGACGAAGGGCGTCTCCAGACTTACCTCACCGACTTTGCCGACCCGAAGTCGATGAAAAATCCGAAGATCAAGATTTTCCCGCACTTGGGAGCTTCTACTGAAGAGGCCGAGGAAAACTGCGCGGTGATGGCTGTCGAAGAGTTGAAGGATTATTTGGAATTCGGCGTGGTCCGCAATTCGGTAAACTTCCCGCCGCTTGACAGCTTCCCCCATGCGGAAGTCAAGAGCCGCGTCGTCGTGATAAACCAGGACGTTCCGAACATGATTGCGGAAATCACGAAGGTCTTTGGCGCGGCGAACATCAACATCGCGAGCTTCAGCAACAAGTCGAACGGCAAGATCGGCTACAACCTGATCGATGTGGAAACGGTCGTCGATGATTCCATTATCGATGCGCTGAAGAAGCTCGACAAGGTGATTCGCGTCCGCGTGATTCACTTCTAATCTTGTAAAATTTGAACGCTTTCAAGTCGCCGAAATTTTTCGGCGACTTTATGTTTAAATACAAGGTAATGGAAAATAGAAGAGCCTTTTTCTTGGAAAAAATGTTGTGTGCTTTGGTTAAAATTCCGTTTCGATAAATTTACTTGCGATTTGATTAGAGACGTGTTATCTTTTTCTTGTTGAGATTATGGTATGGAAAATTTTTCCGATAAATTTTTATTTGTCCGCGATAGACGATTTGTGCAAAATCCTCTACCCTTGCCTAATTATTTTGCCCGCCGATGCGCTTCTTTGTTGTTTTGGGACAGGAAACGTCAATTGAAAAAAATAAGGAGTTCTCATGAAAGTGAAACTGGTTTTGTCGATGGCCTTTGCGCTCTCGCTCTGCGTGGCCTGCTCGGAAAGGGATTCGGGCAAGCCGGATGTGTCCACAGTGGAAACCGTGGGGGCGAATTATGTTAAGCAACCTGAATTGCCTGAAATTTTTAAAGAAAAATCGTTCACTACAGCGAAAAAAAGATGCGCAACGTCGTCCGATGAAGCGAAATGTATTTGTGAATTCCTTAATCCTCCAGGTAGGCTTACTTATTCTCTTGATGGTAAGGCCTTCAAATGCTATCGTGGAGTGCTTTTGGGAGAATGAGTATAATGAATCAATCATAAAACGTTTAATGTCGTCTTTGAAAATTCAATGTGATACGGCTTTGGGTGGTGGTGCTGCGATTAATGGAATGTATGAACTTGTTAAGAGTTGTACAGGTTCCGATGGGGCGACTTTAGATTCTGCAGATTCTGGATATGGAACTTGGAAAATCGTCTATTCCTGCAATACTTGCACGGCAAAGAATATCAAAAAAGATGTCGAGGATTTCAAGAACTCGTGCGCGGAACAGTGCAGGCTGACGGACTATGTTTGTTCGTTTACCAATGGGGAATGGGGACATTCTTTCCCTTTGCCCAAGATCTGCGGAAAGACGGACAGCACGCTTTCAGGATGTTCGGAGAGCAGTTCGAGCTCGGAGGAAAGCTCGTCCTCGGTGTTTGACTCAATATCGAGCAGCTCGTCCGGTTTTGGAGAGGAAATTTCGTCCGATTCCGAGAACGGTTCGTCTTCGAGCGGAGGCGGAACTCCGGGTTCTAGCGGTTCGGGGTGTTCGGGGGAATATTGCGATGTGGTCAATGCGCCTCAAGGGGAATTCGGGTTTGTCGATAAAGTTTATCCCTGCGGAAAATCTGGATATTATATTGCGGGGCGTGGAAGCTGCGCGGCATTGGGCGATATGCCAAAACAAGGAACGGTAGCTTTTATGAATAAAATACCTTCATTTGTTGGTGATGGAGGAAAAGTTCAGTCTGACTATTGTGAAAATCCTACGACGTTAAAAATAGTTTCAGAAATGCCTGTTATTTTGAGGAACTTGAGTGATCCTTTTGTTACAGAGTATATCTGTTATTCCGATGAAATAAGCAATTCTTTATCAGAGAATGCTTGTTTTGAATACACGCCAAAAGAGCTTTGTGATAATCGAAATAGATTTTGCTCGGATACGATTAAAGTTTTGCAGAGCGGAAAGTATTATTGTAATGATGTGATCAGTTTGTATAACACGGGAACAAAAGATGGTTGTACGGCTTCTAGGAATTTTAATGTATTTTCGCTGGATTCTTCGGGGCGGCTATCATGTACCAGTGAATATACGGGATTTGCTTGTGAAGTTCCTGGTAATATTTGGAATGTTTGGAATAAAGATTCCTTACTTCGTCTTGTTCGTTGGTGCCAGTATTATAAGTATAGTTCATCTTCCGAATCTAGCGACATGGCTTCTTCCTCGGAAAGCGATGAAATTTCGTCATCTTCGGCGTTTAATGGTCTTTCTTCGGCTTCTGAAGGAAATTATTCTTCCGGCTTCGAAATGACATCTTCAAGCGTCTCGATAGGCTCTTCTTCCATGGGGAATTTTGGAAATTCTTCGTCCAGTTTTTTTGAAGAGGCTTCTTCTGCTTCGGGCAGTTATGTGTCATCTTCATCGAAAGCAGAAGGCTTTGAATCGGAAACTTTTGTCGCAGGAGAGAAGCAAATTTATTCACCGGAACAAGTTTTCAGCGACGGTCTGCGAAATATGGAAATCGGCAAGTGTTATTCCTTGAATCCCGACCGCGGCATCCAATTCGGTTGGATAAACGACAATGCGCAGGATTCCTGGTGGTGGATGGAGGTTCCCTGTGATGGAAGCGTTCCGCTTATTGAAACGACTTCTGCCGGTTGCTATGAAAATAGGCGTGGACCTACCGCTATCTATTTACCCGGGGATTGTTTTTCCGGTGGTTTGGACAATATGGAAACTGGCAAATGTTACGCGTTGAACCCCGACCGTGGCGCCCAATATGGCTGGATAAACAACAATGCGCAGGATTCCTATTGGTGGGTGGAAGTACCTTGCGAAGCGGATGATTCGGAAGATGAACCTGTCTGCCCGGAAAACGGAATCTTCTTCAAGCGAAACGAGCCTCTGGAAACGTCGGAAGATTCGGTAGAAACTTTAGGCGAATCGGTTGTCGGCCTGTATGATGCTCTAGGGAGAAAGCAAAAACACCGGAATGTTTTTGGAAAAAGGAATGCGTTCTACGCAAGGAAAGCGCATCGAGACAGAAGAACGGTTCGCGAATTCTTTGAAAATTGGAGCGTTTCTTTCAAGACGGTTAGCGGGTATGTGGAAGCAAAAACCGAACTCGGATTTAGAAATGTACATTTTGACTGTGTATCGCAAACAAAAACGATTATCGTGGCTGATTTGTATATGAAAACTCCCAAAGATTCTATCGATAAAGTTGTCGATTCGGATGACGAACGGTTGCTCGCCCACGAAAATAGGCATGAAGAAATTTATCTTCTGGATGGAAATGACGAGTGGAAAGAAAAAATTTCAGTAAATCGCAACCGATTGACGGAGAAAAATTCCTGCTACATCGTCAAGAAAACTTTTTGGCCGGTGATGGAAAAAAGATACCGCAAAATGTTGGAAATGCAAAACGCCTGGGATGATGAAGACAAGAACAATGTCAGCCATGCGCGGATAAATATCGACTCTTTGGTCGTACTTCAAAAAGAAAAGTGGAATGCCGAGCCTTGCTACAAGGAAAATCCCGAATGAAAGTTTTTTTCGCCATGTTTTTGCTCCTCGCATCCGCTTACGCGCAAGAACCCATGGCGGAATACTGCGCCGTTTTTATCGGGGAAAACTCTTATGAACTGCACCTGACAAAGGACATCGAAATTCCTTGCGATTCCAGCTGGAAAATTCCCGACTCTCTTTCGGCAAATGTTTTAAAGTGGAGTTACAGCTATTTTTTGGAGGCACCGGAAATTTATGAAAAACGCTGCGCTTGTTGCGACGGTAGCGGAGAAAACTGCCTGTGTTTTCGCTTGAGGGGTGGCGGTGATGGAGTCTATAGCTGCGTTCATTGCGAAACGTTCATGCGGAAAGTGCCCCCGTTAAGCCGTTATGTGGGGATGGAACACGACCCTCTTCACTCGATGCGATTTGAAATGATACACGCCAAGGATTCCTTGCCCGGATTTTACGGAAAAGCCTTTGATGGAAACTGGTCCGCGAGCCTGTCTTCGTCGAACATCCAGCTCTCGGCGAAATTTCGGGCGAAAATCGTGGGGGAATGCGAAGGGCCTTTTACCGTGGCGGAATACTGCCTTTCGAGCAAGGGGGAACTTCTCCGGGTAAATGTTTTGGACTATATAACGCCGGTTTCTTTTTTCGATAAAGCGGTGGAGTCTTGCGAAGGCGGATTTGAAAGCGTCAAGAATCTGGCGGTCGATTTTGAAGAATTTGGGATGTTTACGATGGGGCCTTATGTGGAGTGGCAAAAAGGCAAGGGCGTCTTTCTTGCCGATTCGGTGGTGAAAGTGGCGATTCCGCAGTCGTTGCCGGTGGGAAAATTCCTAGGCGATAAGGAAAAACTGGAAAATCGGACCTTTTTGGCGAAATGGGACGCTGCGTTGACCTGTAATTCTCGAAAAATCGAGCGGGAAGTCAAGTTCAAGATTCGGGTCGCGGAAAAATGTCCCGAATCTAGCGAAAAGGTGGTGCGTGGAGGCTTTCCGAGAGGCTTTGAAGGACTTTGCCAGATCCATCGGGAACGCGGCGAGTGGTGTAAAATTGACACGACGAAGATTAACCGCTGAGTAAACTTAGTTTTTTTGGGGGGAGGAAAAGTTTTGCGTTGTTCGGCGAAAGGATATAACAAAAAAGCCTCTCTTTACAGAGAGACTTTTTAGCGGGATGGACGAGGCTTGAACTCGTAACCTCCGGCGTGACAGGCCGGTGCTCTAACCAAAATTGAGCTACCACCCCATTCTGGGCGATAACGGATTCGAACCGCTGACCCGCTGCTTGTAAGGCAGCTGCTCTGAACCAACTGAGCTAATCGCCCTTATTTCTTCTGGCTTTTACCACCCCAGAGAATTCCGATTGGAATTACTACCAGGTAAGCGAAAACCAAAATAATCGGTGCGACCGTCAGCGATACAGGGTTATCTGCAGGCCCTTGAGCGAGACAGACAAATCCGATCACAACCAACAACGTTCCGAGAGCGACTAAAAGAATGTTCTTTTTCATGACTTTCTTAACCTTGTCTTCGTGTTATCACCGTTAGGGTAGCCCAAATATATAAAGATGTTTTTCGGGTGTCAAGGGTGATTTGCAGAAAAAGTGAAAAATTTTAAAATTTTTTTTGTGTGAACTGTATCATCCGTAGGATTCCGCTAGAAATAGCCGATATATATTATGGGTAAAATTTTTACGAGGTTGTCTATGTTAAAAAAATGCCTGGTACTTCTTTCGCTTGCCTTGCTGTCGGATGTGGGAGCGAAAAACCTGATTTCCAATGGTGACTTGGAATACGGAGACGGAGGCTGGTATCTGTGGAATAACCCAGCGGGACCTGCGGAGGCGTCTGTGAAAATCGGTGAGCCGGGAATCGGTTTCGATGGCTCGCAGGGAGCCGTGGTGACGATTCGGAAAAAGCCGAAGGACTGGTGGGGCCTGCAGCTGCAGCCGCCGAAATTTTTGGCGGATACGGCCTTTTACGAGTTGACTTTCAAGGCAAAGGCGGACAAGGGCGGAACGATCAATGTGGTCGTCCAGGGCGGAATGCCCGATTACCGGCAGAAAACATCCGCCTCGATGACGCTTTCACCGGAGTGGAAGACCTATCGGATGAAGTTTTTCGCCGACGAAAAAGGCTACGGGC
>JBNMGX010000051.1:0-10024 GCA_050872465.1 Hallerella sp. | reverse complement strand
CCCATCCAGATGGTGATGAGCTACTGCGCCATCGCAAACGGCGGAATTCTTTTGCAGCCCACGCTTGTCCGAGAATGGCGTTCGGCGGATGGCGAAGTCCTTGAAAAAAATTCCAAGGAAAAAGTTCGCCGGGTGATTTCGGAAAAGACCGCGGCGCGCGTGCGTTCCATGCTTCGCGAAGTCGTGGAAATCGGAACGGGAAAGACGGTAAATTCCCAAAAAATTCAAGGGATCCTTTTTGGCGGAAAAACGGGAACGGCTATCAAGGTGAAGGTGAGCGAAAAATCCTTGCGTTATGACAATAGCAAGACGGTCGCTTCGTTTATCGGGCTTGCCCCTGCCGAAAACCCGCGTTACGTGTGCATGGTTTTAGTCGATGAACCGGCCTATGGAAAGACTTCCGGCAGTGCGGCGGCGGGTCCGATTTTCAGGAAAATCATGGAAGGGCTTTACTATTCTCCGTTGACGTCTCCTGTGCCGTATAACCTGGAACGCGTTTCGCTTTCCGAGAAGTGCGACGTGGAATTTATCGGGCTTTCGGACGGTGATGCGAGAACCCTTTCGGAAAACCGCAAATGCCCGGTTTCCTTTGTCGGCGAAGGAAAGACGGTTGTCGCTTCGGAGCGCGATTTTGAAAACGGCGGGCTGATTCTCCGGTTGGGAACTTCGAACAGGCAGAAAATGCCGGACCTCATCGGACTTTCCCTGCGCGACGCCCTAGAACAAATCGGGGAATTTTCCGGTGACGTGGATTACGAAGGCAAGGGCCGCGTCAAGCGCCAGTTTCCGGCGCCAAATGCCGTGTTGAAACGCGGCGAAAAGTTCAAACTCGTTCTTTCCGAGAAAGGGTAGGTGGTATGTTGCTTGAAGATATTTTGAAAAACTCGAATGTGAAAGGTCTTTCCGACGATTCGCGGAAGGTTCAGCCGAACGACCTGTTCTTTGCGCTTCCCGGAGAACGCTCCGAGGAGTTTGCGCGGAACGCCCTTTCGAAAGGCGCCGTCGCCGTTGTCGCGGAAACGGAAGCGCCGAGAGATCTTTCGGACCGGTGGATTCATGTCCCTAGCGTGAAGGATGCCCGCGCATCGGTCGCAAGAGTTTTTTACCGCGATCCGTTTTCGAAACTAGCCGTCCACGCGGTGACGGGAACGAACGGCAAGACGACCAGCGCATTCTTGATGGAAGCGATGCTTGCGAGCGAAGGAAAAAAGACGGCTCTTGTCGGGACGATTTGCAAAAAAATCGGGGACCGGGTGGAAACTTCCAACTTGACGACGCCCGGGCTTTTGGAACTCTACGCCTTTGCCGCCGAAGCTGTCGAGGCGGGCTGTTCGGATCTCGTGATGGAAGCTTCGTCGCATTCGCTTTGCCAGGGACGCGTCGAAGGAATCGCGTTCCGGAGCGGGCTGTTTTCAAACCTGACCGAGGACCATCTCGATTATCACAAGACGATGGAAAACTATTTCGAAGCGAAGAAGCTTCTCTTCACCCGGTATCTTGCGCATGACGGCATCGCGGTCATCAATGTCGATGATCCTTTTGGCGCGCGCCTTTTCGAAGAGATTCCCGTCGCGCACAAAGTGTCCGTGTCGCGTCTTGGAAAGTCCGGTGCGATGGTGGTTCCGCGGTCGGTCGAAAATTCGGAAAACGGCTTGGTCCTGGATGTTCCCTTTGTCTCTTCGCATGTCCTAAAGACGGGGCTTGTCGGCGATTTCAATGCGGACAACGCGCTGCTCGTTTCTGCCTGGGCGCGGACGCTCGGCATTTCGGATGCGGCGATTGAAAAGGCTCTCTTGACGGTCAAGGTTCCGGGTCGGTTCGAGGTGACTTTTAACGACGGAGCGCGCCGTGTCATCGTGGATTACGCGCATACGCCGGATGCCTTGGAGCGTGTCCTTCACACGGCTCGTTCCCTGTGCAAGGGAAAGCTCTCTGTCGTATTCGGCTGCGGTGGCGACCGTGACAGGAACAAGCGCCATATCATGGGAGCGATTGCGGAACGGGAAGCGGATTTCGCCTGGGTCACGTCGGACAATCCGCGGACGGAAAATCCCGAAGCGATTATTGCGGAAATCGTCAGCGGCATGCATACGAAAAAATTCCGTGTCGTCGTTTCCCGCGAAGAGGCTATCTCCAAGGCTTGCCACGCCTTGCAGGCCGGCGATATGCTTGTCGTCGCCGGAAAGGGGCACGAAAATTACCAGATAATCGGAACGACCAAGCATCATTTCGACGATCATGAAATCATCCTTCGGGAGATGAAATAATGGCGACTTCAAAACAGATACAGAATTTGGATTTGACCGTCGGCGAACTTTGCGAAATTCTCGAACGCGAGCCGGTAGGCCTTTCGGCGCGTGCCTCGAAGCGCAAGGTGAAGCTTTGCTTCGACAGCCGAGAAGCGATTCCCGGTGTGGTGTATTGGCCGTTAAAAGGCGCGCGTTTCGATGCGCATGAATTTATTCCTCAGGTGATGGAAAAAGGAGCTTTGATGACTGTGATGGATGAAAACCGCGCAAAGGATTTTTCGGCGGATGTCTATGTTCCTGTTGATGACACGAACGCAGCGCTCTTGAAACTCGCCAAGGGTTACCAGAGACTTTTCAAGCTGAAGAAAATCGCGGTGACCGGTTCAAACGGCAAAACGACGACGAAGGAAATGCTGAAGACGGTTCTTTCCGAGCAGTTCAAGACGGTCGCGACGGAAGGAAATTTCAACAACCAGATCGGCGTTCCCAAGACGATTTTCCGGTTCAAGCATTCGGACGAGGTTGCCATCGTGGAAATGGGAACGAGCGCTCCCGGAGAAATTCACCCGCTGTCGATGGCCGTGGAACCGGACATCGCCGTAATCACGAATGTCGGGGCGAGCCATCTGGAACATCTCGGAAGCCTCGATAACGTGTTCAAGGAAAAGGTGACGATTGCCGACGGGCTTCGGAAGGGCGGGCTTTTGGTGGTGAATGCGGACGATACGCGGCTGTCGAAGCTTCGGACAAACAAGAGCTACCGCGTTCTCACGTTCGGCATCAAGCGCGGAGTGATTCGGCCCGAGCGTCTGAAGTGGGACGCGAACGCCTGCGCCTCGTTCTGCATCGGTCGGACGGAATTCCACCTGAACGTTCCCGGAATCCACAACGTCTATAATGCGCTTGCCGCAATCGCTGTCGCAACTTCCCTGCGGATGCCCAAATCGACGATCGCCCGTGCACTGGAAAAATTCCATGCGGCGAACATGCGGATGGAAATCCGGAACGGTATCGGCATCAAGGTCGTCTCGGACTGCTACAACGCGAACCCTTCTTCGACGCGGATGGCCCTCCAGACGATCGGTGCGCTGGAAAAGCCCGCGCGGAAAATCGCAGTCTTGGGAGACATGCTCGAACTCGGTGACAAAAGTGCGGAACTGCACCGCGAAATCGGCGAACTTGTACAGCAAATGCATTTTGATGTTCTGGTTGCGGTTGGCAAGCTGAGCAAGAATACGCAGCTCGGTGCGATTGCCTGCGGAATGGACAAAGGTTCCGCCCTGCATTTTGACAATGCGGAAAAGGCGATGGATTTTCTTTCGGAGAATGTCCGCTTCGGTGATATTCTTCTGGTGAAGGGTTCCCGCGGAATGAACATGGAACAGATTGTCGAAAAACTGCTCCGGCTGGAACCGGTCGCGGTAAATCGGTAAGGGCGTCGGGCGATGAAGAAAAACTCCGTGCTGAATTTTGACAAGGGTCTTTTGCTGGCGGTCATCGGACTGCTGGTCTTGGGCGTCTATGTCATTTACAGCGGAAGCAATTTCCGGGCGACGGAACTCGGGCATCCGGGATCGTACTATGCGATGAAACACTTGACTTTTGTCGGTGCTGGATTTATCGCGATGTGTTTCGCCATGTTTATCGATCATCGGATCTTTCATCGTCTTTCGCGTATTGTATTCTTGCTTTGCCTTGGATTGCTTGTCGTTGTCGTTATCTTCGGTGCGGCGACAAAGGGGGCTTCCCGTTGGCTTTCTATCGGCGGAATGTCTTTACAACCTGCGGAGTTTATGAAAATCGCGATTTTCGCACAGATGTCCCGAAAGCTTTCGGAACTTGGCGATAACATTCTGGATTTGAAAGAGGGATTTTTGAAACCGCTCTTCGTACTTTTGTTCGTGTGCTTTTGGATTATCCTGCAACCGAACCTCTCGATGACGCTGATGATCTTTGCGACAATCTATGTCCTCTTTTTTGTCGCGGGAGTTCGGCTTCGGTATTTGCTTGTCTCCATGACTCCGATGATTCCTGCGGTTATCGCGCTGTGCCTTTTTGCGCCTTACCGGCTGCGGAGAATCCAGGCGTTTTTGCATCCGGAAGAGCATCTTAACGAAGGCGGTTACCAGCTCTGGAGTTCCCTCGTAAGCCTTGGGCATGGCGGTTGGCTGGGAACGGGCATCGGGCAGGGAACGCAGAAGCTAGGTTTTCTGCCGGAATCCTACAAGGATGTCGCTTACAGCCTGCTCGGAGAAGAACTCGGTTTTCTTGGAACGTTTGCGGTCCTTTTCCTTTTTGGTGTCATCGTTTACAAGGGTCTGATGATTGCGCGGAACGCCCGTTCGCGTTTCTCCCGGTATTTCGCTATCTGTCTGACCACTTCTCTCGCATTCAATATGTGTTTCCATGTCGCGGTCTGCACGGGGCTGATTCCGACGACAGGACAGCCGCTTCCGTTTATCAGCTATGGCGGAACCAATCTGATTGTATCCATGGTTTCGGTGGGAATTTTGTTGAACATTTCACGGGCGCGGACAGGCGAGATTCTCGATGAACCTCGAAGCGTCGTGCAGGATGAGAGGCCTTTATGAAACAGAAAAAATTTTTGTTCGCATGTGGCGGTACGGGTGGACACGTGTTCCCGGCGATTGCGATTGCCGAGAGTCTCCGGAAGCTTGGCATAGAAAACGTTTCGTTTGCCGGTCGCAAGGATTCGATGGACTCCCGTCTGGTGAAACCGCATTTTGAATTTGACGAGATTACGGCTGTGCCGCTTCATCGCGGTTCGTTTATGCAGAACCTTTCGCCTCCGTTTAACTTGTTCAAGGCGATGCAGAGCGCAAAGGTCGTTCTGAAAAAGCGTAAGCCCGATGTCGTTGTCGCGACGGGCGGATACGTTTCCCTGCCCATCGTGATGGCGGCAGGACTCGCAAAAATCCCGGTCTATATCCAGGAACAGAATGCGGTCGCGGGGATTGCGAACAAGGTCGGGGCGCGTGTCGCGAAGAAAATCTTTGTCACGTCGGAAGAGGCGCGAAAATTTTTCCCGAAAACCGAAACACAGGTCTTTGGAAATCCTGTCCGCGAATTGCCGAAAATGGAAAGCCTTTCCCGCCCGAAGGAATTTTCGGAAGGGAAAAAGTCCGTTCTGGTTGTCGGAGGTTCCCAAGGAGCGCGAGGCATCAATGTCAAGATGGAAGAATCGCTTTCGGAAATCGCGAAGCGGAGCGATGTCTCGGTCGTGTGGCAAGCGGGCGCGAAAAATATCGAATCGATTCGGGAAAGAGTATCGGTTCCGGAGAACGTGACGCTCACGGCTTTCCTGGACAACATCTATTCGTATATGGGATATGCGGACCTGATTGTGAGCCGCGCCGGGGCTTCGACCCTTGCGGAAATTCTCGCCTTTGGAAAACCCTCGATTCTTTTCCCGTTCCCGTTTGCGACGGCGAACCACCAGGAGTTCAACGCCCGGGTTGTCGAAAAGGCGGGCGCAGCTCTCGTCGAACTGGACAGCGAACCGAACGGTCTCTGGCATAAGGTCGAAAGTCTTCTTTCGGACGGCGAGGCGCTTTCAGAAATGGCGGCTCGGGCGAAGTCCATCGGAATGCCCGATGCGGCGGACAAGATTGCAAAAGTCATTGTGGATGCGGAGTGTTAAGATGAACCTGATTCCCAGCAACCGTGTAAAGAAGCTGCATTTTGTGGGCATCGGCGGCGCCGGAATGTCCGGGATTGCGGAAGTCCTTCACGAAAACGGCTTTGTCGTTACGGGCAGCGATTCGGGCGACGGTCCCGCGATCGAATACCTGAAAGATTTGGGGCTTACGATTTATTCGAAGCACGAAGCGAAGAACGTCGAAGGCGCGGACCTTTTGGTCTATTCGTCTGCGGTGACGATGGACAACCCGGAAATTGTCGAGGCGAAGGCGCGCCGCATTCCGGTAATCCGTCGGGCGGAAATGCTCGGTGAGCTGATGCGCTTGAAGTACACGCTTGCCGTGAGCGGAACGCATGGGAAGACCACGACGACGTCGATGCTCGGCGCAATCTGGGAAGCGGCGGGCGAGGACCCGACTGTAATCGTCGGCGGCGTTGTCAAGGAAAGGGGAGCGGTGCGAAAGTCGGACGCGGACGCTACCTGATAGCCGAAAGCGACGAATTCGATCGGAGCTTTCTTTCGATGATGCCCTCGTCGGCGATCATCACGAACATCGACCGGGAACATCTTGATACCTATGGCACGCTCGATGCGGTGAAAGACGCTTTTGTCGCGTTTGCGAACAAGGTCCCGTTTTATGGCCAGGTCGTCGTCTGCATCGACAATCCGAATATCCAGTCCGTCCTTTCGCGCTTTACGAAGCCTGTCGTCACATACGGATTCAGTCGCCAGGCGATGTATCGGGCGGACAATCTCCAGGTTCGTGACGGAATTTCCCGCTTTGACGTTTTCCGCAACGGCGAAAAGCTCGGAAACTTTTCCCTTCGGATTCCGGGAAAGCACAATGTGCTGAATGCGACGGCGACGATTGCCCTTTCGCACGAGGAAAATATTCCGACGGAAATTGTCTGCAAGGCGCTTTCCGAGTTTACGGGAGTCAAGCGGCGTTTCGAATTTGTCGGCGAAGCGAACGGGGTTCTGGTCTATGACGATTATGCGCACCATCCGACCGAAACCTTTGCCACGTTGCAGGGCGCGCGGGATACTTTCCCGGACCGCCGGATTGTCGTCGTGTTCCAGCCGCACCTTTACACGCGCACGCGCGACCAGTACGAAGCTTTCGCGGAAGTTTTTGCGAACTGCGACGAGCTCCTTGTCTGCGAAATCTACAAGGCCCGCGAACAGCCGATTCCCGGAATTTCCGGAAAGCTCATCTCGGACACGGCGATTTCCCGCGGACACCAGAATGCTCGCTTTGCGGGAACAAAGGAAGAAGCTGTCGAAATTTTGAAAAAAGACGTTAAGCCGGGCGATCTTGTGCTCTTTATGGGTGCAGGCGATATCTGGAAAGCGGAACGTCCCTTTCTGGAGGCGTTGAAAGCGAATGGCTAGAATGGGAACCAATGCGATTAAGCATCGGCAGATGAGCCGCGAAAACCGGAAGAAGGCTTTCGGTCGTGCTGCGCATTGGCTTCGAAAAAAAGGCTGGAAGATTTTTCTTGTCGTCGCCGTTTTGGGCGTGGCCGTTTGGCAGGGATGGTTCTGGATTCGGAAGTTTAGCCCTGCGGAGCTTCGGACGCTCAAGACAATCGACATCACGGGAAACCGGATGCTCACCTGGGAAGAAATCTTGCAGACCGCCGGTCTTGAAACGGGAATGCCTATGTCGGAAATCGATGCGGACAGCGTCCGGAGCCGTTTGCTTTCGCTTCCGCTCTTGCAGGATGCGGAGGTCTCCGTCGGATTCTTCTGGAAGGTGGAAGTTGCGGTCAAGGAAACGGTTCCGCTGATGGAAACGATCGAAAACGGGGAAAGGAAATTCTATTCGGAGCGGGGGCTTCTGCTTCCCATTTCCGCGGCACTCGAGCTTCCTGTCGCAACGATTTCGCGCAGCCACGACATCAAGCCACTCGCCGCTTTCTTGCAGAAGATGCGTTTGGCGGACGAATCGCTTTACCGGTCGGTTTCCCAGGTTTCACTGGACGAGAAAAATCATGCGGTGGAAGCTTTCTTTCGCGACACGCGGATGAAGGTTCTCTTTCCGCTGGAAGGAGTTTCGGAAAGGACTTTTGCCCACTACCGTTTGCTGGTCGATGGGCTTTCCGAAAAAATGTCAAAAGTCAGGTCTTTGGATATGCGTTTTGAAGGCTTTGCCTATGCAGTTGAGGTAAAATGATGGCAAAAGAAGAGGAAAACATCAACGGAATCGATCCGAGCCGAATCATCGTCGGCCTCGATATCGGAAGTTCTAAAATCGGCGTCTTTATCGGGCAACGCGAAGACGGTGGCAAGGTCCGCATTCTGGGCTTTGGAAATCCGTCGCTCAAGAAGAACGACGCGAAGGAACTCGAAGCGACCATCCAGGCGCTGAAAAAGGCTGTGGGCGATGCGGAACTTTCGAGCGGCGTCGATGTGAAGGATGTCTATGTGGGTATTGCGGGCAGCAATATCCGTTCCGTGGCGAGCCGTGCGACGATTCCTCTTCGCGAGTTTGGCGGGGTGGTGACAAAGGCGGCGATGGACAAGGTCGTGGAGCAGGCCAGCTTGCTTGTGCAGCGCCCTGTCGATATGGACATCATCCACAAACTGCCGGGCGATTACGTTCTCGACGGACGCCAGGGAATCAAGAATCCCCAGGGAATGGAAGGTACGAGCCTCAGCGTCGAAGTCCAGCTGGTGCTTGCGCAGAAAGGTATCGTACGGAATATCCGGAAGGCTGTCGAAAGCGCGGGGCTTAACGTGAAAGCGCTTGTCCTCGAACCGCTTGCCGATGCATATTGCGTACTGGAAAATGCGGAACGCGAACTGGGAATCGCGATTGTCGATATCGGGGAAACCTCTACCGACGTGGCGGTCTTCATGGAGGACAAGGTCGTCTATACGATTTCCTTTGACATTGCGGGAGACGCGATTACATATGACATCGCCCGCGGATTGAATACGGCGATGGACCGTGCGGAAGAAATCAAGAAGATGTACGGATCGTGCCGCCAATCGAACGTCCTCGACAACGTGAGCTTTACGGTTCCGGGGTTAGGCGGTCGCGCCGGCAAGGATTGCAGCAAGAAGTATCTGGCGAAAATCGTCTGCTCCCCGATGCGTTACATCTTGCAGATGGTGCACGACGATCTGGAAAACAAGGGATTTCTCGACAAGCTCGGCGCGGGCATCGTCATCACCGGCGGAACGTCCCTTCTCGACGGAACGCAGGAAGTCGCCGAAGAAGTTTTTGAAAAGGTCCCCGTGCGTCTTGGCAGCCCGCAAAAACCGAACGAAGGATTCAGCGAAATCGTCTGCATGCCGACACACTCGACGGGAGTCGGGCTTCTGTATTATGCGGCGCAGGAATCCCTGTCTTCAAAACGGCGAGAAACGCGCGCGACAAAAGCTGTCGGAACAGTCGGAAACGTTTTTAAACGCGTCCTGAATTTCCTCAAGAGCTTCATCTAGGAAATCGGGACGGAAAAATTTTAACAACAAACCAGGGAGAAAAAATGAACGAAATCGACAACAAGACAACGGAATTTTCCGAAACGAAACACATCATCGCTTGCGACAATCACAAGGCGAAGATCAAGATCGTCGGCGTTGGCGGCGCAGGTGGAAACGCAGTCAACCGCATGGTGAACATGAACATCAAGGATGTCGAATTTATCGCCATCAACACGGATGCGCTTGCGCTTGACAACAACTTGGCGGATGAGAAAATCGCTATCGGCCAGAAGACGACAAAGACGCTCGGCGCGGGCGCAAAGCCGGAAGTCGGTCGCCAGGCTCTGATGGAAGACAAGGATACGGTCGAAAAAAAGCTCGAAGGCGCAGACATGGTGTTCATCTCGGCGGGAATGGGCGGCGGTACGGGAACCGGTGCGGCTCCTGTCGTCGCGGAAATCGCTCACCAGCTCGGTATCTTGACTGTCGCCGTGGTGACGATGCCGTTCCGCTGGGAAGGCCCTGTTCGTCGTCGCAATGCGGAAAAGGGTCTTGCCGCGCTTCGCAAGTCGGTGGATTCGATCATCGTCATCAACAACCAGCGCATCATGGAAGTCATCGAAAAGAACACGCCGATGAAAGAAGCGCTTCTCAAGGTCGATGAAGTTCTCGGCAACGCGGT
>JBNMGX010000050.1:0-10064 GCA_050872465.1 Hallerella sp. | reverse complement strand
GTCGAGCAGCCAGAAGGTGAAAGCTGTCGTGGAAAAGCTTAAAGAAAAACGTTCGCCGCTGCCGGATGTCCCGCAGACCGTGAGCCGCCCGTGGGGAACGTATTCCGTGCTGGAAGATACGGAGCGTTACAAGATAAAAAGAATTGTGGTGAAGCCGGGAAAGCGTCTCAGCCTGCAGAAGCATTTGCACCGTTCGGAGCATTGGGTCGTTGTCAGCGGGACGGCGACATGCACGGTCGGAGACAAGGTCTTCTATGTGCGCCCGAACGAATCGACTTATATCCAGATAGGCGAAGTTCACCGGCTGCAGAACGAAGGCAACCTGCCGCTCGTCATCGTCGAAGTCCAGGTCGGGGAATATACGGGCGAAGACGATATCATCCGTCTGCAAGATGACTACAAGCGTTCCTGATTACAGATAAATTAATTCTGTCGCATATTGAAAAGGCTCCGAATGTTCCGGAGCCTTTTCTGTGCAAGAAAAAAGTTATTCCTGTGCACCAAAATACTCGACGACGAAGACGAGAGTCGCGTTTCCGGGAATGGGGCCACCGCCGCGATTGCCATAGCCGAGTTCCGGCGGAATGACAAGCACGCGCTTTTCGCCGGGGAGCATTCCTTCGACGCCTAGGTCCCAGCCGCGGATGACGTTCCCCTTGCCGAGCGGGAAGTTGAAAATCTGTCCGCGGTCGCGCGAACTGTCGAACTTTTTCCCGTCCGAAAGGAAACCGGTATAGTGGACGCGGACGTTCTGACCGGGCTTTGCTCCTTCGCCTTCCCCTTCGTGAATGATCGCGTAGCGGAGTCCTTCCGGACCTTCCTGCAAATCGAGCTTTTCTAAATCCGGGAAGAAGTCCATCGTTTCGGCGAGAGCGTCGTCTCGTTCGACATTTTCCATTTCGACGCGGAAAATCAAGGTGGAATTTGGCGGAATCGCACTGTAGGATTTCGCTCCGTATCCCATCGACGGGCTGATTTTTAGCCAGCGGACCGCTCCGGGAGCGATGCCGTCTAGGCCGACTTCCCATCCGGCGATGAGCCTTCCACCGCCGAGAACGGTCGCTAAAGGCTTTCCATAATCCTTGGAACTCGAAAACTTTCGACCGGAAGCGAGCCATCCGGTATAGTGCACCTGCACGCGGGTTCCCTGCACTGCCTGCGTTCCCGTTCCCGCCTTTTCGTCCCAATAGAAGACTCCGTTTTCGAGCTTTTTCCAGTTCGCCTTTTTGGAGTCGGCAAAGTCGTCGGGCTTTAGCGGAGGTTCTGCGGAAACCAGTTCCACTTCGAAGTAGAGGTCCGAGCGCGGAGGAATCGGGCCGATTTCGCGATCGCCGTAAGCGAGCTGGTAGGGGATGGAGAGCTTTCGGATTTCCCCGACTTTCATGCCGAGAAGTCCGCGTTCCCAACCTTGGATGACCTGTCCCGCTCCGAGCGAGAATTCTAGCGGTTCGCCGCGGTCGTAGGAATTGTCGAACATCGTCATCTCGGAATCGGCGAGGAAGCTTTTGTAATGGACGCGGATCAGCTGCCCGTTTTGGATGGGTTCCCCCGAACCCTCCTTGACGGTGGAAACTTCGTAAGGAATAGCCCAGAGGCAAGCGGGCAACAAGAGAAGGAGAGATAAAAGTCTGTTTTTGGGCATGGGGACTCCTGCGGAGCAAATTAGAAAATGCTAGTTTTTTTGGACACAGACAGGTGAAATAACATGGATTTGACAGTCATTTTCATTCTGGTGGCCATCGTTCTGCTCTCGCTGGTGCTTGCCGGTCTTGGCGCTTATGTGGTCATTCACAATTCGGATGAGAAAGAAAAGGAATCGAATGCTCCGGTTATCGATGTATCCGGTCAGTATGCGGTCGTCGTTCGCCCTGCCCGTGAATCCATTGAAAAGGTCAAGCCCTCCCTTTCGGAAATCGCCGAGTGGCTTTCGACGACAAACGCGGATGCCGAGGCGCAGGGTCGGTTGATCGAATCCTGGAAAAAAAGCATTGACGACGTGGTGAAGGTGATTGACGAGGGCGACAGAAACGGGACAGTGACCTACCGGGTCGTGATTGGTCCAAAGAGCCGTCCGTTTTGTAGTTTTATCGGCGATGACAATTATATCACCCGAGAGCAGATCCGGAACCATGCGGAAATTCTTCCGCCATATGTTCTAGGCTGCGACTGTCATCTCGTTCCGAAGCTTCCCTGGGAAAATCCGGGGAAGGCCGGCTGGAAGGCTCTCATTCCGGAAAATGGGGCGTATCGCGTTCCCGACTGGAGACACATTGCGTAAGACATTATTTCTTCTATCCCTTTGTTCGGCGGCTGCGTTTGCCGCCAATTCCGCGATTATCACTCTGGAAATGCCGGTCGGGGCTAGACAGCTCGGTATGGGCGAAACAGGCGTCGCCATTGCGGACGATGCCTCGGCGCTTTACTATAACCCCGCAGGTCTCGCTTTTGGGCCGCTAGCGAACGAGTGGGAGCTCTCCTTTCCGCAGAAGTCGGACGCTCTTCCCGCTTTTACGAAGCTTGCCGCAAAGAATCGTTCCGGCTTTTTTGAAAAGAGCGAAATTTGGGCGGGAACCAACAGCGGCATTTTACACTACGACGGAGAACACTGGACGGATTACCATGTCGTGACGCTTGAAGGGCAGGAAAAGATTCGGGATGCTGTCCGCATTTTTGCCGGGACGGAATCGGGGCTTGACGAATATACGCGCAAGGTCAAGAAATACAACGATGTGCAAAACGATGTCGATGAATCCTATATCCGCGATGTCAGGATTCCGTGGAACCTGGTTGTCGGCGATACGGTCACGGCGCTTCTCTACGAGGCACGCACTGAAAAGCTTTGGGTCGGGACGCCGCACGGGCTTTACCGTTTTGACGGAAAAACGTGGAAAAACTACGAAGCGGAACTGGGGAATCCTCGGGTTACCGCTCTGGCGAGTCAAGGCGCAACGCTCTGGATAGGAACGGACAACGGTCTTTTTTCCTACCGGAACGGTGTCGTGGAGCAGAAGGGAAAGGTCTTGCCTAGCCAAAAGATTCTGGCACTTGCCTGGTCCGAGTTCCGCGGAGAACTCTATGTCGCCGCTGACGGTGCGGGTATCGCGCGTCTTGTGCCGAAGAAAGGTTCGGGGACGAAGGACCGCTGGAGCCTGTTCAACGAAGAGGACGGTCTCATGGACTTGCATACGACGGCCTTGATCGTGGATTCCGCGGGACATGTCTGGGCTGCTCACGAGGGCGGACTTTCGCATTTCAACTTGCGCAAGTGGGAACAGGTCAAGTTCGAAAGCAATACTGTTCATGACTTGGCGGTTGCTCGCGACGGGGCCATTTGGATTGCGACTGACAAGGGTGTCTGGCGGCATCTGCCCGACTACGCCACTTCGTCCGGAAAAAAGGCGGAACTGGAACGCAAGCCGGAAGAGCGGGGAAACCAGCAGGCGGAAGACGAATGGGAGCATTTCCATTCGGGAAACGGTCTTTCTTCGAATCGTGTCTGGGTTGTACTGCCTCAGGCGAACGATGTCTGGTTCAGTACGGGGGCCGGTATCGAACGCTACAAGGATGCCGATTTCCAGTTCTCTTTCTTTTACGAAAAGCTTCTTCCTGTCCTAAACATTCCGGACCTGTATCATCTTTTTGCCGGCATGACGATTCCGCTTGCGGAGTGGGGAACGCTGGGCGTCTCCGTGAACTTTGTCTCGTTCGGGGAAACGGTCGTATCGACGGATGCCGAAAGTTCGACGAATTCCAACAGTTCCGAAGTGGTCGGCGCGATCAGCTACGGCACGAAGCTCACCCCGAAAACTTCAATTGGCTTGACGGTCAAGTTCTTCTATTCGGACTTGAGTTCCGGGGCTTCGACGGGCGGCGAGGATGCGACGACTTTCAGCTATGCGTTTGATGTGGGACTTCTCCGCAAGGACTTTTTGATTCGCGATTTGAGTGCGGCGATTGTGCTTGCCAATATCGGTCCGAGCGTCTATTATACGGACAAGTCCGACCAAGACCCGATTCCTCTGACTTGGCGGCTTGGACTTTCTTACGAGATCCTGAACACGCTCGACCATCGCCTGATCGTTGCCGGCGATTACAACCGGACCGTTGTCTATGACGACGACAAGGGCGATCCGGAACCGTTCTACACGGCGATGTGGAAGAGCCTCATCCACCCGGAACTCGGCGGCCATGGAGCGAAGCGCTTCAAGAATTCGCTTTTACAGGGAATCTTCAATGTCGGCGCGGAATACACCTATTCCAATACGGTCGCCGTTCGGGCAGGCTACCTCTATGACAAGACCGGCAAGCGGAACGAAATCGATCTGGGCCTTGGCGTGATGCTTTCCGATGTTCTGGGATTCGACATTGCGACGATTAAGGATGTGGGAAACAGCGACGGTGTCCGCGATGGGCAGATGCGTTTCGGGATGATTTTCGAGTTCTGATGCCGCAGACCGTCAATTACCAGAGACTGCTAGACGATATCATTCGCCGCCTGGAAAAAAGCGGTGAAGTGCCGACGCTCCTGCTCCACTGCTGCTGTGCACCGTGTTCTAGCTATGTCGTGGAATATCTTTCGGACTATTTTCGGATTACGACTTTTTACTACAACCCGAACATTTTCCCGGAAGACGAGTATGCGCATCGCGTTGCGGAACTCAAGCGGTTCGTTTCGGAATTTCCGACAAGATATCCGGTAAATTTTGTCGAAGGCGCCTACGAACCGAAACGTTATTACGAAGCGGTCAAGGGGCTTGAACGGGAAAGGGAGGGCGGTGCGCGTTGCCGAAAATGCTTTGAACTTCGGCTGGACGAAGCGGCGAAAACCGCCAAGGAACTCGGGTGCGACTATTTTACGACGACCCTTTCGATAAGCCCGATGAAGGATGCCGCGCTTCTCAACGAAATCGGTGAGAAGATGGGCGAAAAATACGGAGTTCGGCACTTGCCGTCAAATTTCAAACGCAAGGGTGGCTTTTTGCGTTCTACCGAAATTTCGCGCGAATATGGACTTTACAGGCAGGATTTCTGCGGATGCGTCTATTCGAAAGAAGAACGGGATGCTCGGAATTCAGTTAGTAGAGCTTAGAACTGCGGACGTTTAAGCTTTTGGGAAGAGAGATTAGGAAAGCGGAAAATTTGACATTGCATGTCTAGGCTTTTTGTTGCGAAGCAACCTGTTGGCCTGTCTGCCGACAGGCAGGCCTATCTTGCAACCACCCCCTAGGCCACGCTGTCCAATGTCATTCCCGTGCTCCGACACGGGAATCTCCTTTCAGATAAGGGATTATCGGGTCGAGCCCGATAATGACAAGTAGAGTGATATGCTGGTGAATGATGTCGAAGTAAAAGTTCGATCGGACGCCCCTCATCCCGTTAACCGTGTCCCATGTCCCTCTCAACAACTAAATCCTGATTTCTGTTTCCTGACAACCGGCAGTTCGCTAAAACGTCAATTCCGCATTCCTAATTCCGAATTCCTCATTCCTGTCTCCTGTCTCCTGATTCCTAACTTCTGTCCTCAACTAACCACTAATAACTAATCCCTCTTACCGTGTCCCACGTTCCATTTTACAACTTGCAAATTCGATCCATAAGGAAAAGACTCCCGCCGGAGCGGAAGCCTTCTCTCTTTGCAGGTTAAATTAACGAATGGAAATACGCGTGGTCCAGCTTTCGGAACCGGAGCGAATTCGGACGATATAGGTTCCCGGCAATACGGATTCCAGGGAAACCGATCCGCTGACTTGCGAGAACTGCTTGATGGCTCGGCCCTGCATGTCGAAAACATCGACATTTGTCGGCCTGACGCTTTGGATTTCCAAAACCTTCGAGGTGAATGAAACCGAAAGTCTCTGGGAAGATTTGCTCGCAATCGCCGTAACGTCTTTACCGTCTGACGATTTCAGGGAAAGCTTCGAAATCGTCACCTGTTCCCAGCGTGAACCGGGCATTATCAGTTTTAACGTGGCGGTCTCGGTTGCGCTTGCTGTAAACTGGCACTGATAAGATTTGGTTTCTCCGGCATTGACGTTTATCTTGTCCGAACAATAGCTGTTGAGAACCGTGGAAATTTCCATCGAAGAACCTCCGTTTTGTAGGAATGCATCGAAGGAAAGCGTGTAGGATATCCCGGCGGTAACCGTTCCGAGAACCTTGGAAACTTGGCGTTCGCTGTTGTATTCATTGGACTGTCCAATGGTCGCTCCACTATCCGAGGCATTCGAAAGCTGCGTGTTGGATTCCCAGTCGGTCGAGATATTTGACGAGCTGGAGAGAATAGAAGAACTGGATAGAATTTCGGAAGAACTGCTGGAAAGAGCTTCCGAGGAACTGGAAATTTGGGCCGAGCTGCTTGAAACCTTTTCGCTGGAGCTGCTTTCTTTGAAACTGGACGAGCTGGACTGTGCGATGCTTGAACTGCTTTTGGCTGAAGAACTGCTGGGTTCTTCGGAACTGGAGGAAATTTGGGTTCCTGAGCAAGCTGTGTAAGTGGTCGGGAGAGCGGAAAATACATTTGAATTGACCCAGTTTCCGCTTTCGGAATAGTTCCAGGCGCTGCCGCTAAAATAGGATGCCGTTTCGGCTTTTGTGGATACGGACCAGTTTGCTCCGGAGAGCTTGTACTGTTTCATCCAGTTGTACCACGTAGCACTGTAGCTTGCGTTAAAACCACCATTGCCGCTAGGAGCCGAGTTTCCCCATTCGGAAACAAATACGGAAAGTCCGCCATTCATGGCCTTGACCGCATTTGCGCCTTGGTTGTCGATTGTATGCTTGTATTTGTCTTCTCCTGCATAGTAGTGAAATGCGTAGGCGACATTGTTATCCGTTAAAGGATTATTTAAGGCTGCATTGGGATATTGATCAAAATAAGGTGTACCGACAATAATCAAATTATCTGAATAGGTGCGAATTGAGGAAATGACATCGCTTGCATAGGAGCGAATCGTTGTCCAATAGTTTTTGGCTCCGGATAGATCGAACCACTCATTGCTGCAAGCATTCTTCGGTTCATTGTAAATTTCAAAGATAACATTGTCGTATTTTCCCCATTTTTGAGCCATTTCGGTAAAAAAGGCTAGGGCTGTCGATTTACTGTTTTCAGCGCAATGCGAATGGTAATCGATGATTACGTAGATGTCGTTGTCGATTGCCGCTTGGACCACGGTATTCATGTAGGCGGAGTATTTGGCGTTATCGGTGGACCAGTTTCCATCTCCCCAGTTTTCATCGACGCCCATGGGCGCGCGAATCAGCTGGATTTTTTGCTTTTCAACGAGGCCGTTGATGATATCTGAAGACCAAAAGTTGGATCCATCTGTACTTGAAATGCTCCAGAACAGACTCATGCCTTGGACGGCGACTTCATTTCCTGAAGTAGAATAGGCTGGGCAAGATCCATAGATTCGTCCCTGTCCGCTGCTGTTTTTTCCGGCTTGAAGCTGTCCATATTGGCTAACGGGACCGATGCGGTTGGCCGCAAATCCACACGAGACGGCAACCGCTAACGTCAAAAAAATGGAATGTTTCATAAAACCTCGTAAAGGGAAATCGCCTTTAATTTATGTATTTCTATCCAGATTTTTGTAAAAAGCGATAAACATCTGGTTCTTTCTGTTCCCGCTTTGTTCCCTGTGTGATTTGGCGCAAAATGTAAATGTCCGCAGACCGCGCCCTAAACTTAAACGTCTGCGGTTCTAAGCCCTAAGCTCTACAAGTCTGGCCTTATCCGTCAAACGTCCCTTCGAATACGAATTCCGCTGGCCCTGTCATCATCACATGGGAATCGCCTTCTCGCCATTCGATGTGGAGAGTTCCGCCTAGAAGTTCCAAATCGATTTTTCGGTCGGTTTTCCCGTTGAGTACACAAGCGACGAGCGTTGCGCAGGCTCCGGTTCCGCAAGCGAGCGTTTCGCCGGTCCCGCGTTCCCAGACGCGCATTTTCGCATGGCTCGGGCTCAACACTTCGACAAATTCGATGTTCGCTTTTCGCGGAAAAATTTTATCGGTTTCGTAAACCGGGCCTTTGGAAAGCACGGGTGCAGAATCGACGCTTTGGACAAATGTTACCGCATGGGGATTTCCCATCGAAACACAGGTGAAATTTCGTCCGTCGATGATGATGCGATTGGTTTCTGCGAAAACGGGAATTTTTGCCGGGTCGAGAATCGGCGCGCCCATGTCGATGGTCGCCGACAAAAAGCGTTCGCCGTCGCGGTGGATGACGATATGCTTGATACCCGCTCCCGTTTCGAGGTCAAATTCGTCCCTGGATTTGTTAAAGAAGCGTTCCCAGGCAAAGCGTGCGACGCAGCGGCTCGCATTGCCGCACATTTCCGATTCGCTGCCGTCGGGGTTGAACATCCGCATCCGAATGTCCGCCTTGTCGGAACGGCAAATCAGGACAAGCCCGTCCGAGCCGACGCCGAAATGCCTGTCGGAAATTTTCCGGGAAAGTTCCGCGGGATTTTTGACGATATCTTCCCGGTTATCGATGTAGATGTAGTCGTTTCCCGCGCCTTGCATCTTGGTAAAGGAAATCATAAAAGTTTCTCCTTGAACGCTTCGTCGATGATTCCGCTCGCGAGAACAGCGTCGTCCCTGTAAAGGGCGACGATTTGTCCGGGCGTTACGGACATTTGCGGTTCGTCGAACATTACGTATAAATTATCCCCGTCGATTTTAAATTTCGCCGGGACGAGGTTTTTGCCGTGGCGGATCTTGGCGAGAGCCGTTCCCTCGGTTTCGGATTCGTCGAGAAGCAGGCGGTTGATGCCGTGGGCCTTTAGCGAGCGGGAAAAAAGTTCTTCCTTTGTTCCCAAAACGACCTGGTTTTTGTGCGGGTCGAGCCGGATGACGAATAACGGTTCCTTGAGACCGCCGATTCCAAGTCCCTTGCGCTGGCCTATCGTGTAATAAACGATTCCGCCATGCTTGCCGAGAACCTTGCCGTTTGTATCGACGATATCGCCCGGCTTGATGTCTTCCTTGTCGAACAGGACGGAGTAATCGTCGCACTCGATAAAGTCCTGGCTTTCGGGCTTTTTAGCCAGGTCTTCAAAACCGGATTCCGCTGCGAGCGCCTTGACTTCGTGCTTGGTCAGTTCACCGAGCGGAAAAACGACGCGGGAAAGCTGTGCGGGGGAGAGCCTCGAGAGAAAATAGGTTTGGTCCTTGGTGTGGTCGATCGCCCGGCGCAAAAGTTTTCCGCCTTCGGAAACCCGCGCATAGTGGCCCGTTGCGAAGATGTCGAAGTCGAGCAGCTTGTGTGCGCAGTCGATTAGGAAGCCGAATTTCATTTTCTGGTTGCATTTGACGCAAGGATTCGGTGTGCGTCCGGCCTTGTATTCGGACTTGAAATAATCGAGAACGTTTCTTTTGTACTGCTCGGCTAGCGGGATGACTTCATAATCAATGCCGAGCCGCTTGGCGATATTTTCCGTTTCGACTAACTCTCGAGCTTCTCCCGGTCCGAAACAACCGCTCTGTCCGCGGTCGGGAATGGGAATGGAACCGTCCCAGAGGCTCATGGTCACGCCGACGACCGAATGGCCCTGTTTTTTCAGAAGATAGGCGGTCATCGTCGAATCGACACCACCGGAAAGTCCGACTGCGATTTTCATATTCCAAATATAGGAAATGGAGAATCTTTTCAAAAAATACTACCTTTCCCGGTATGGATATTGCAAACTGGCGAACGAGAATCGATGAACTCGAAAACGTGATAATCGAGCTTCTGGACAAGCGGGCCGAATATGCGGTAGAAATCGGCAAGATCAAGAAGGCGAAAGGTCTTCCCGTGTTGGATGCTTCGCGCGAACGGGAGATTCTCGACCGCGTCGCAGAAAAGGCTGCGAGGCAAAACGGTCCGCTTTCCCCGGAATCGATGCAGCGGATTTTTCAGGCGATTATGGCGGAAACCCGGCAGGTGGAAAAATAATGTTTTCTTTCAAGCGGATTACTTTTGTCGGATTCGGGCTTTTGGCGAGTTCTCTTGCCGCAGCTTTCAAACAGGCGAAAACCCAGACGGTCATCCGGGCGGTCAGTTCCCCGAGAACGCT